>DAOVEE010000042.1 GCA_030669135.1 Candidatus Bathyarchaeota archaeon
GAGTACGGCGGCGTCTACTGCCCCCACTGGAGGCGAACTGGGCGGAGGCGCGGCGTGGCGGCGGGGCACGTCGCCAACGAGAAGATCACGGCCCTCATGGAGTGTGTGGACGTCTATAAGCGGACCGGCGTGAGGCTGCACTTCGCACACCTCAGCACCGGCTGGGAGATACACCCCACGGCGCCCTCGGAGCTGGAGGAGGCCAACCTCAAGGCGACCATAGACATGATCACCCGGGATAGCAAGGGCGAACTCGACGTCACGTGGGACGCCATACCGTTCCTCGTCCGAGGCGGATTCAGCGTCATGCCCTACCTCTGCGGCCTCCTGGCGCCCTGGCTCAGGGAGCTGGGCAGCCGCGAGGCCCTCGGCAAGTGGCTGGAGGTCCCGGACTTCAGGGAGGAGGTCTACGACGCTATAAAGACGGGCAAGTGGTTCATCAGGGTGGCCTATAACCCCAACACGAACCCCCGTTGGGCCGAGAACCTCACGGTTACAAGGAGTAAGGTGAAGGGTATAGACGGTAAATCCGTCGCCAAGATAGCCGAGGAGCGCGGGAAGGACCCGTGGGAGACGTACTGCGACATCATCGTCGAGGACCCCGACGCCAGGGGCGTCACGGGCACCCTGAGCTTCAGCCCGGCCTACCTCCAGTACTACACCCACCCCAAGGGCATGGTGGGCCTGGACACGTTGGTGCAGGACGAGAAGTACCAGGCCAAGAACCCGCCGTGGAGCCTTCCAGGCATCAACACCTTCGCCGCGTTCCCCCTCTTCTACAAGACCCTGGTGAACGAGCGTAAGGTCTTCACCCTCGAGGAGGCGGTGCAGAAGACCAGCGCCATGGCGGCCCGCGTCCACAACCTGGATGGGAGAGGCACCATAGACCCGGGGAGCTACGCCGACATCGTACTCATGGACCTGCCCCACCTCAAGATAGAGGCAAACGAGATCGAGCCGAGGAAGTACCCGGAGGGCATCAGATACGTGTTCGTTAACGGAGTCCCCGTCGTCGAGAAGGGTAAGCACACGGGCGCCACCCCTGGCAAGGTGCTTAAACGGGCTTAAAACCCGTTTTTTATTCATTTTTATGTGAATAATGATTGTATTTACCGGAGTATTCTCGTATATTCGCTCAGGGAAAATCCTTTTAACCTTTTGTTCTGCTTATCTTACGCACCAGCGTAAAAACTAGCAAATGAGGAGTCAAAATGGAGAGATCTAACACCGTTTTCATCGGAAGGAAGCCTGTCCTCAACTACGTGCTGGCATGTATGACCTTGTTCAAGAGTGGTCACGGGGAGATCGTCGTGAAAGCGAGGGGCCGAAGCATCAGCCGCGCGGTTGACGTCGTGGAGGTCCTCAGGAACAGGTTCATACCCAACGCGGAGGTAGTGAAGATCGAGATCGGTACCGATCGGATCGAGACCGATGACAGGGGTCCCACAAACGTAAGCACCATTGGCATACACGTCAAGGTTTAGGTGGAACGGGCAGATCATCCATGTTGACCCCTCCGACGCGCCGGAGGACCCATCAACGTGCAAATACAGCTATGTGAGTTCTGTCTCAAGAGCGGGATGCTCTGCTCGAAGTGCCAGGCGAAGGTGGAGTCAGGCGAAGTAAGCGAAAAGTATATGGAAGTAGCCAAGAAGTTGCTGGAGATGGAGAACCAGAACCAGTTCCTCCAGAAGGTGAGGCTCGACAACGTATTAGACGCGGGCGGCTTCCTCGTCCTCGTGGTAGGAAAAGGGGACGCGGCGAAGTTCAACTTCGAGCCGAGGCTCACCAGGGATCTCGGGGACAGGTTTAACAAGCGCGTACTGGTCATCGAGTCCGGGACAAAGGACAGGCAGTTCCTCGAGGAGCTGTTCGCCAAACAGCACATCGTGACTATAAACATTATCTGGCTGCCTGACGGGAGCACCGAGACCCGGGTCGTGTTACAGGGCCGGGGGTCGAGGCGATTGAGCAAGAAGCGGCTGCATGCTCTGACGTCCGTCGCGAAGAGCGTCCGTAAAATGGACCTACGCGTCGAGTACGCCTACTAACCGCCAAACTTTTTATACCTAACTATTGTTCCTAGCCTCGTAAACACTGGAAGCCATGGAGATGTTTGAACGCACCTACATCGAGGAGGCCAGGCACCGCGTAGGCGAGAGGATCACCCTCGCCGGGTGGGTGAGCCGGACCAGGGACCTTAAGAAGATACGTTTCATCGTCCTCAGGGACAGGACTGGGGAGATCCAGGTGGTGGTCAAGCCGGACACCCCGGAGATGTTCAACCTGAGCCTCGGCCGCGAGGACGTGCTGTCTGTGACCGGGAAGGCTGTTGAGAGCGACGTGGCGAAGGCAGGCGTCGAGTTCCTTCCAGACGGCATAGAGGTCATCAATAGGTCCCAGCAGCCGCTGCCGGTGGACATTCTGGAGAACAAGAAGAGCGACCTGGATACCAGGCTCAACTGGAGGTTCCTGGACTTCCGCAGCCCCACCACCAACGCAATCTTCAGGGTGCAGAACGCGCTGGTCACGGCGTTCAGGGACTACCTAAGCGGCAACGGCTACATGGAGTTCCAGCCGCCTTGCATCATCGGCAGCGCCAGCGAGGGCGGCGCCGACCTGTTCGCCATCCCCTACTTCGAGAAGATGGCTTACCTGGCTCAGAGCCCCCAGCTGTACAAGCAGATGTGCGCCATGAGCTTCGAGAAGGTGTTCACCATCACCCCGATATGGCGCGCCGAGAAGTTCAACACGCCGACGCACCTCAACGAGATCAGGCAGATGGACATAGAGCAGACTTTCGCGGACGACGAGACCGTAATGGATGTGCTCGAGAAGACCCTGGTCCACATGCTGGAGGAGGCGAAGGAGAAGACCGCCGACCAGCTGGAGCTTCTGGGGCGGGAGCTGACCATACCGAAGACGCCGTTCAGGCGGGTCACCTACACGAATGCCATCGAGATGCTTCAGGGCGCCGGCGAGCCCATTCTCTGGGGGGACGACTTCACCAAGACCCAGGAGGCGCTCCTCACGGAGCTAGTCGGGGACGAGGCTTTCTTCCTGAAGGACTGGCCCGGAGAGCAGAAGACGTTCTACGCCATGCCCTACGACAAGGAGGACGAGAGGGACGCCAGGTACCTGGAGGAGACATACGGCTCCACGGAGATCGGTGACAGGCTGGTCAGGGCCTTCGACTGTCTCTACGGCGGCATCGAGATAAGCAGCGGCACCATGCGCATCCATCTGCCTGAGCTGCTCAAGGAGCGCATCAGGTACAAGGGCCTGAACCCAGACAACTTCGAGTACTACGTGGGCGCTTTCAGGTACGGCGCGCCGCCCCACGCCGGGTGGAGCATCGGGTTGGAGCGGATAACCATGACGGTGACGGGGCAGAGCAACATCAGGGAGTGCTGCATGTTTCCCCGTGACCGTGACAGGCTGGTGCCGTAGCCTTGGCTCATCCCCACGACTACAAGATGGTCATAGTGGTTCGCACAGACCTCGGCATGAGCGTCGGCAAGATGGTCGCCCAGGCTTGCCACGCCGCGGTCATGGCCAGCGAGAAGTCCAAGAAGACGAAGACCAAGCACTGGCGCCGGTGGAACGACACTGGGGGCAAGAAGGTGGCTCTGGAGGCGGAGAGCCTGGAGGAGCTGGAGGCCCTCGCGTATAAAGCTGAGGAGCTGGACATCACCAACGTGTTGATACAGGACGCTGGGCACACGGAGGTTCCGCCTGGGACCGTCACGTGTCTCGGCCTCGGGCCGGATCAGGCCATGAAGATCGATAGGGTCACCGGCGATCTACCGCTCTTGAAGTAGCTTGCCTGGTGGCTTGTTCCTAGTTAGTAGGAAGAAGCGTTTATTTAGGCATGATCGGGGGCTTTTCTGGGAATTATGTCAGGTTACCTGTCATAACAGAAAAAAAATGTCTGGGCCAGGGTTGATATTCTTAGTTACATGGAATAATTGAATTTCAATATTCGCCTATAGAAGGTTTGAATTAGTCATATATTTATCAAGTCGTTAGATTCAAAAAAGTAATGTTCAAACCCAACTCCTCTATAGAATGCGCGGCGAGTGAAACCTAAACAAGATGTATTGTGGATATAATTATAGATTCTAGTATGGGTTTGTTCTATGACCATAAAACTCAACATGATCAATGACACGATATTTATGGGGATAAACAATACAGACGTTTGATTTTGAGTACTGGTCCAGCCTAGACTCACGATACATAATCCTAACAATAGAGGCAGAATCACAAACAGAAGCCGTAAAAGAATTCAAGAACAGACACCCACATAAAAAATACAGACTATTAGACCCGCTAGACGAGTAATCAATAGAACAACCCAACGGTTAAAGTGAGATAAAATTATGGATAAAAAAGGGAACATTCGGAAGATATATGTCTCCACATGTTGTAAGTTTCGAACCCCACCCCTCGACATTTAGATGAGAATTTATATTTGGATAAACTATAGTTATATTGAGAATTTCAATATCATTGTCCACTTGGAACAGTAAACTACGAGTTTCTAATATAATAAACTAATAGTAGTCCCTCCTCTAACACTCAGCTGGGCATGGGCAACTAGCACCACAAGTAGATAAACCATCTTCAAGGACATCAAGCACATCTTTATGATCACATGGGGGTGTTTCCTGATCCATTACACTCTTCAAGGACTCTAAAAAAACCTCAATAGGACATATAACGTTATTTTTTCTAATCACCGCGAGATAGGAAGCCGCTGTGTTTGGAACCCACTTACTCATAGCTTTATTCCATTCAAGGAGTTTCTTCATATACAAATTAGATAAATCCTTAACATCCAGAGGAGGAGGAGTGGTTTTTGTATGGCTATCCCTCGTTTTAAACCTCATAATACTACGGTCTATGAATGATAAGACAAGTTCTTTTTCCGACTCTCTGAGAAAATGATTAATCACCTTAACCATCACAACCCAGACAATACACACACCTAACTGATACAATAAACTGTCTCTAAAAACAACCACAATAACCCCAAATCCTTAACAAAATAACAAAAAACACTAATTTTATAGTGTCAACTGTCCCACCAAGCATAAAGAACAGGTTTATCATCATCATCTATACTTGGGAAAAAAATAACTTCCTCATCCCCGTCATAATATAAAAAGAAATGTCCGTCTGGGTCAAACTCTTCAACGATTTCACGCAGCTCTAGACGGGTTACATTAACAAGATTATCCCTTGAATAAAGCGAGAAATCATCAAAAAACTCTTCCCAAGAATCATAGCTCCACCCATCTACGAATTTAATTGATTGAATATAGTTATCCCTTTCCAGATTTTCACCATAATCACGATAATACTTTAACTCCAACTCAAAACCAAACATCTCTTCAAATAATTCACGCTGTCTTTGCTTTTCCCGATAATCCATATATGAGTAAACACCAGCCGAAACCACCAAAACGAGGACAAAAACCCCAACAACCTCACCAAACCTCAACCCACACACACAAACCAAAACTCTAAAACCACATTTAATAAATTTATCATAAAAAATAATAAACACTAAGTCCAACAACTCTAAAAACGTCAACCTACTTCCGTCTGTCTCTGTGCTGTCTTCAGGATTCTCTGTTATGGTGTATTTGCCCTGTTTCAGCTATTGCTGTTGTTGAGACTCTCGGTACGAGAGTGGGGGAAAGTGTTTCCTTTATTGCGTTGGTTGAAATATCGGTACCCAACACCGATGGTTGGGGTTGCCTCAACAGTTGTCCGCGTGTGGATGCCTCCACCCCTCAGGGTTCTACATAGGAAACGTGGGTCACCTGTTCCCCGCTGGGAAAGGTGTTTGGTTTGTTGTGTTAGGTTCTGCGTTTCTTGGCGTCTCTCTCGGCGATGAGTTTCTTGGAGAAGGTTCCCGTGGGGTCGTGGATGTCGGGGTACTCGTACCAGTCGTGGCCCTGCCTGATGATCTCGTACCTGGGCGGGTCTCCCCCGATCTCGTCCCAAAGGCGTTTCCTGAGTCTCCGGCAGACTTGGAGGTTGGACGCGGCTACGTCGTTCGTCTCCTTGGGGTCGACGGTGGTGTCGTACAGCCTCTCCTCGGTGTTGTTGATGTCGGTCATGTAGACGTGTCTGTCGTCCTTGGTCCAGAGCCACGGGTAGAAGATGCAGGTGGCGTAGCTTCTGGCCGGCTCGGCGGCCCCCGTCGCTATATCCCAGACGTTGACGCCGTCCAGCCCCGTGGGCGGCGTGACTCCGGCCATCTCCATGAGGGTCACCGGTACGTCGTGGTGGGCCGCGTATGCGGGGCAGGTCTCTCCGCCGTGTTCCCCTGCGGGGCCCTTTATCATGTAGACTAGGTCCATGAGCTCGTTGTACATGTGGGCGGGCACCTTGTGCATTATCCCGTGGTCCATTATGGGGTGCCCGTGGTCGCTCACCAGGGCGACGACGGTGTCGTCCCAGAGGCCCATCTCCTTGACCCTGTCTAGGAGCCTGCCCACGTACGTGTCGCAGTGGGTAACCTCGCCGGCGTACATCGCCAGTATGTACTCCAGCTCGCCCTCCGCGAACTCGTTGGGGCCGCCCACCGTCGGGATGATCCTCCTGCCATCGTAGGAGTCTGTGTCGAAGTACAGGTCCAGGTACTCCTTCGGCGGGTTCCACGGCTCGTGGGGGTCGAACTCCTCTACCACCAGGAAGAAGCTCTGGTCGCCGCCGTTCCGCTCAAGCCACCTCGCGGCGGCTCCGAAGCTCCTGGGCGCGAACCAGTCCTCTTCCCCCCTCCAGTCCTGTACGTTGGCCAGGCAGTACGGGAGGCTATGCCCCACCATGCCGTACATCTCGTCGCAGGGCAGGCTGCCGGGGTCCTCCAGGTCGCCCCCGTAGGACACCTTGAGGTGGTCCGCCTCGTGTCCCCTTATCCACTCCCAGCTGGTGAAGCCCCTGTGAAAGTTCATGGACGGCTTGAACATGTGGTGCACCGAGGAGAAGAGGCCGGTCAGGTAGCCGTGGTGCCTGAACACCTCGGCCGCGGTGACCTGATGCGCGGGTATGGGCTGCCACCCCGGGATGAGCACCACATCGCCCTTCGCCGCCTTATAATCCCTGCACGGGAACGTCCGCATCCCCGTGTACATAGCCCTCCGGACAGGGATGGTGGGCAAAGCCTCGGGGTAGGCGTTGGTGTACAGGACGCTCTCCGCCGCCAAGGCGTCCATGTTGGGGGTGCCGATCCAGTCGTTGCCGTAGGCCCCAACGTGGTCCCTCCGGAGGCTGTCGAGAACTATGAGAATGACGTTATGCATAGATTAACGGTCGCAGAGGAATGAATAACGTTTCCGCAATTTATACCGAAAAATGATAATTACAGTAAATACCGCCGCGTAGTACGATCCGAATAAGTTATTACTGTAAGATTTCAAGTCCTTTAGAGTTGAGATGATTAGGGCGTACACGTTACCCCTTTCGCTTCAATCGTTCTATGAGGTGACAATATGGTAGAGGAGATTAGGCTTCACGGCATGGGAGGCCAGGGCGTAGTGGCCTGCGGCGAGCTCATCGCCATCGCGGCCAGCTACGAGGACAAGTTCTGCCGCGCCTTCCCCATGTACGGCAGCGCCCGCAGGGGCGCCCCGGTGCTCGCGTTCGCCCAGATCGGCCGCGAGGACGAGGCCACACGCAGCATGATATACCATCCCGAGTACCTGCTGGTGCTGGACCCGCCCATGCCCGAAGCCATGGACATAACCCAGGGCCTCCAAGACAGAGGCGTCATCGTCTACAACACGACGAAGACACCGGCGGAGGCCAAGACGCTCTTCAAGAAAGACATCAGGAAACTGGGCGTCGTCGACGCCACAGGCATAGCCGTGGACGTCATAAAGAGGCCGATACCTAACACGACGATCCTGGGTGCGTTTGCCAAGACCACGGGGCTGCTGAAGATGGACAGCATCTTCAAGGCCATCGAGAAGAGGTTCCCTCCGCGGCTCGCGGAGCCCAACAAGGAGACGGCCCAGGTCGGGTACGACCGGGTGGCGGTGGAGGAGTACTAGACATGATATCGGAGTTCGACAAATCCAAGATCAAGGGACTCATCCTGAACGACATAGCCCGCAAGGGAGGCAAGTACGTCGCCAACTGGAGGGTCTACAAGCCCGTGATAGACCACGAGAAGTGCGTGGCCTGCGGCCTGTGCATAAGCTACTGCCCCGAGCAGGCCATAGAGCCCGGGGACGACGGGAAGCCCGTGATAGACTACAGGTTCTGTAAGGGCTGCGGCGTCTGCGCCAACGAGTGCCCCCAGAAGGCTATAGAGATGGTGAAGGAGGAAACGCAATGACCCAGGACTTCGACGTGATGCCCGGGAACAAGGCCGTCGCCCACGGCGTGCGCCTCGCGAGGGTCGAGGTCGTGCCCGTGTTCCCCATCACACCCCAGACCACCATCATCGAGTACATAAGCGACTTCGTCGCCAACGGCGAGCTGGACGCAGAGTACGTCCACACGGAGGGCGAGCACAGCTGCATGGCCGTCACCCTAGGCGCGTCCATGGCGGGTGCACGCACCTTCACGGCGACGTGCAGCCAGGGCCTCGCCTACATGCACGAGGTGGTAGCACAGGCCACCAACTACCGGGCCCCCATCGTCATGGCCATAGCCAACAGGACGCTGGGCTGGTACTGGAGCCTGGGCCCCGACTACAGCGACATCATGCCCGAGATGAACCTGGGCTGGCTAGTAGGCTTCGTGGAGAGCAACCAGGAGTGCCTCGACCAGATCCTCATGAACTACAAGATCGCCGAAGATTACCGGGTGCTCCTCCCCACCATGATGAGCCTGGACGGCTTCTACCTGAGCTACAGCCAGGAGCGGGTATACCTCCCCGAGCAGGAGGCCGTGGACGAGTGGCTGCCGCCCTACAAGGCTCCGTACCCGGTGGACCCCACCGAGAGCAAGGCGTGGCCCAGCGCCAGCCTCCCTTCGCAGCTGCACACCACCTACAGGAGGCTCCACGAGGAGGTGATGGAGGACGCCAAGAAGGTCATCGCCGAGGTCGACCGGAGCTACATGGAGAACTTCGGCCGCAGCTACGGCGGCATGGTCGAGAGGTACAGGTGCGACGACGCGGACAGCCTCATGGTCACCATGGGCAGCATGACCACCGCCGCCCGCAGGGCCGTCGACAAGCTCCGAGGCCAGGGAGAGAAGATAGGGCTGCTGAAACTCAGGTTCATGAGACCCTTCCCCAATGAGGAGATCATCGACGTCGCCGAGCAGGTGGACAGCATAGGCGTCGTGGACAGGGTAGTCTGCCACGGAACCGGCGGAGGCATGGCCTTCATGGACGTCAAATCCGCTCTCTACAACACCGACGTCAGGGTGCCCGTCAAGAACTACGTCACGGGTCTTGGCGGCGAGGACATACCCATAGACGACCTGTACATGATGGGAAAGAAGATCATAGACAACAAGGGCAAGAAGCTGACCAAAGAGGTCGAGTTCGTGGAGCACCCCCTACCCAGCGGCGCCCAGCCGGTCGACATACAGAGCGAGCACTGCGTGCACCCGGGCAGCGACGGCTGCGCGGGCTGCGGGGCAAGCATCATCATCAGGACCCTCCTGGACACGCTGGGCCCTAACACCATAGTCGTCGACCCGCCCAACTGCAGCGGCGTCAACTACGCCGGAGTCGTCAAGGTGCCGTGGGTGCTGGCCAACTTCGCGTCCGCCCCCGCCTACGAGACAGGCATCTACAGGGCCCTCCGCAAGAAGGGGAAGGCCGACAAGGTCTACGTCACCAGCTACAGCGGCGACGGCGGGACCGTCGACATCGGCCTCCAGAGCCTCAGCGGGGCCGCCGAGCGCGGCGAGTCCATCATCTGGCTCTGCTACGACAACGAGGCGTACATGAACACGGGCATCCAGCGCAGCGGAAGCACCCCCCTGTTCGCGGCCACCAGCAGCACGCCGGTGGGCAGCGTGTGGAAGGGCAAGCCCCAGCGCCGCAAGAACATGCTCATGATCATGGCGGCCCACAGGATACCCTACATAGCGACGGCTTCACTCGCCTACATACCGGACCTGAAGCGGAAGATCAAGAAGGCCGCCGAGGTCACCCGGAACGGCGAGGGGCTCGCCTACCTGCACGTCCACCAGCCGTGCCCCACGGGATGGTACTTCGACCCAGCCAAGACGGTGGAGGTGGGGCGGCTGGCGGTGCAGACCGGCGCGTTCCCGCTGGTCGAGGTGGACCACGGCGAGTTCAAGATAAGCGTCAAGCCCAAGGAGCTGAAGCCGGTGAAGGAGTACCTGGAGCCCCAGCGACGGTTCAGGCACATCACCGAGGAGCAGCTGGAGATACTGCAGACGTATACCAACGGCGACTGGGAGGCTCTCCTCAAGATGGAGAAAGAGGGCAGGCTCCCCTGGTACTAGCCCCCCATTTTTTTGAAAACCTGTTATAACCTGTGACCGGTTATAGTTGTCCTGAGACGATATGCCACGCATTGTCACGAAGGAGGATGTGGACGCCCTCGCCCTCGGCGGGGCGATCCTAGGAGGCGGCGGCGGGGGCTGGCCCGAGACAGGCCGCAGGACTGGCAGCCTCGCGCTGGAGATAGGCAACATAGAGCTCTGGGGCCCAGACGAGGCGGACCCAGAGTGGAGGGTCATCACGAGCGCCGCGTTGGGGGCTCCCACGGAGCGGGGGAACACCAAGCCCATGCACTACATCAGGGCGGCCCAGCTCCTCAGGGAGGTGGGCGTCGAGTTCCACGGCGTCATCGCAGCCGAGAACGGGGGCCACAACAGCTTCGGGGGCTGGCTCATAGCCGCCGCCCTCGGGCTTCCCGTGGTGGACACCCCGGGCGACGGCAGGGCCCACCCCACCGCCATGATGGGGAGCATGGGGCTCCACCGCCTCGACTACAGGAGCGTCAAGACGGGAGTCACCGAGGGCAGCGAGGTCGTGGCGTGGGGCACCCTCCAGACCACGAGCAACGTGATACGCTCCCAGGCGCGTGACATGAAGGCGCTGATAGCCATGGCCAGGGACCCCGTGCAGGTGAGCTACACCAAGGAGCAAGGCGCCCCCGGCGCCATACAGATGGCCATAGACCTGGGCAACGCGTTCCATGCGGCCAAGAACAAGGGAGCCGAAGCCAAGGTGAAGGCGGCAACAGGGTTCCTCGGCGGCGAACTCGTCTGCAAGGGACGGATCACCGAGATGACCATCGAGGCCAAAGGCGGGTTCGACGTGGGCTTCACTACCATCAGGCAGGGCGGCGAAGAGTGGGAGCTCAGCTACGTCAACGAGTACATGACACTCGAGAAGGACGGCGAGCGGCTGGCCACGTTCCCCGACCTCATGGCGACGTTCGACGAGAACGGCGACCCCGTTACCAGCGCCGGCCTCAAGGAGGGCCGGACAGTCTACGTTGTCAACGTGCCCAAGGAGAAGATACTCGTGGGCGACGGCAACAGGTACAGCGAGAACTACGAGGTGGTGGAGGCAGCCCTCGGCAAGCCCATGGTCAGGCACCTAGAGGGCTACCTGAAGGGCTGAGGCCCTACCTCATCAGGGCCTCTGAGACCCTCTCCATTATGGTCTCCGTGTCCTTGTCTTCGGCAAGCATCAGTCCCCTGAAGCTCGTTATGTTGACGACCAGGTGGTTGCCTTCCGCCGACGCCCATATAGAGGGAGCGCTGGCCATGAGCGCCTTCACCACGCCATCCACCTCCTCGGAGCTTTTATCGAGGACTAGGTGCAGAGATATCCTTCCCGGCTCCTCTGGCACCGTCCCTACGTCGTAGAGTTCGGTCGATACGCCGGGGACCTTGTTCCATTTCTCCGTCATCCTCGCCGCCTTCAGCCTTGCCTT
>DAOVEE010000079.1 GCA_030669135.1 Candidatus Bathyarchaeota archaeon
AGGATAAGATTACCATAACCATCGACTGTTCCAGCGTAGCCGATGTTCACCACCGTCGTAGTGTCCCACTCCTCAACGACGCAGGGGCCATGCACAACGTTTCCCGGCTTCAACAGGTCTCTGTCATACACACAGCATCGAACCCAGCCCTCATCGTTGAAGTGGACGCGCCTCTCCCCTTTGGGGGTCACGTCTGCGTCGCCGCTTGGACGCTCCCTCGACTCTATCACTGGCTTGGGCCTTACGCCCATGGCGACGAGCCTGTAATTTACGATGGCGACCTCTTCCCCAGGCATCGAGTACCCGTAATGCCTCTCGTGAACGCCGTGGAACCTGCTGACCATCTCCTCCAGGCTTTGAGCGCCACGCACAGCGACGTTGAGCTCGTGGCTCTGACCGGCGTAACGCATGTCGAGGGTCCTCGTCATTCTCCTGTCAGCTGGTGGGACGTTGTCTCTCTCCAGCTGCGTGTGTCCACGTTCTTCGAGCTCAGCGAAGATGCCTTCAACCCGGTTCCAGCTCGTCTCAGAGCACAGCGAGTAGCTTGTCCTAACGTAGTTGTGGACGAGATCAGCCACGAGGAAGCCGAAGGCAGAGAACACCCCAGGCGACGGGGGGACGATTATCTCCTTCACCCCCACGATCTCCGCTAGGTCTATCACCTGAACAGGGGCCGCCCCGCCGAAGGCGACTAGAGAGAAGTCTTTGACGTCGATGCCTCTCTCAGTGGTCACGTACCTCACTCCCCGCGCCATGATAGAGTTCGCGACGCTCAGTATGCCCTCCGCGGCGTCCAACCTCGTGATTCCCAGCACCTCAACTATCCTGTCAAGCGCCCTGTTGGATGCTTCCGGGTCGAGACTCATCTCGCCCCCGAGGAAGTACTCTGGGTCGATCCTCCCGAGGACAACGTTGGCGTCTGTGATCGTCGCCTCCGCTCCTCCTCTGCCGTAGCAGGCGGGCCCCGGGTCTGCCCCCGCGCTCTGAGGCCCCACCCGTAACGCTTCCCCAGCGTCGATCCACGCTATGCTCCCGCCGCCTGCGCCCACCTCGACGAGGTCGATCACAGGCGTCTTTATCGGGTAACCTGAGCCTCTGACGAGTCTCTCCCCCAGCTCGATGGGTGAGATCTCGTACATGGTAGTGACGAGGGGAAGCGAGTCGACGACTATGCTGCTCTTAGCTGTAGTGCCGCCCATGTCGAAGGAGACCACATTTCTTCTCCCGATGAGACGGCCTATGTACGCGGCGGCTAACACTCCTCCTGCTGGCCCGGACTCGATGGTGCCCACGGTGCATTTGACGGCATCCTCCACAGAGGTTAAGCCGCCGTTAGCCTCCATGACTAGGAGCTGGCCGACGCCCCTATCCCTTAACTCAGTCTCCATCGAACCCAGATAATTGGAGACGACGGGCCCGATGTATGAGTTGACGACGGTGGTGCTCATCCTCTCGTACTCCCTGAACTCTGGGAGGAGCTCGGAGGAGACCGAGATATAGACATCAGGGGACTCCTGCACGATGCCATCCTTAATGGTTAATTCATGGCTTGGGTTCGCGTAGCTGTGGAGGAGACAGATGGCGATTGACTCCACGCCGTTTTCCTTGAAGTATTCGACGACCCTCTTGACATCCGTCGCGTCTAATGGCTCTGTAACCTCTCCGTGGTGGTCCATCCTCTCAGCTATTCCCTTCCTCAGGTTTCCCGGCACGAGGGGGGAAGGGCGGCCCACCCTCCAGTCGTAGATTCTTGGCCTTGTCTGCCTCCCTATTAGCAGGACGTCCTCAAAGCCGCTTGTGGTGATCAACCCGGTCTTGGCTCCTTTTCGCTCTATCACCGTGTTGATGCCGATGGTGCTGCCGTGGATAACCGAGTAGATGTCGCTCGTCGAGCAGCCCTCGGCTTCCGTTATGCGCCGTATGCCCTCCATGACGCCCTTGGAGTGGTTTTCCGGCGTCGTCAGGATCTTCATGAAATGCATCTTCTTGCTTGCTGGGTCGAAGAGCATGAGGTCGGTGAAGGTGCCGCCTATGTCGACTCCTAGAAGCAAACCGGGGCCGGTCATGGTACTCATTCATTAGATATTTTATTATAAGTTTCCGGAAACATATGTGTAGGTAGTTTAGACATGGTGAAGAGAGCGGCGGTGTTGGGCTGTGGCAGCGGAGGCATGACCATGGCCGTAGATCTTGGACTCAGGGGCTTCAAGGTGAACCTCTTCGACTTCCCCGAGTTCAGCGCGAACCTGAAGATGGTCGAGGCGAAGGGGTCCATCGAAGCATATGGCAACCTCGAGGGAAAGGTGGAGCCGGATGTGATGACGACCGACATGGCGGAGGCCGTGGAGGGCGCAGACGCTATATTCTTGACTATCAGGGCATACGGGGCCGAGAGGTTCATTCTCGAGGCGGCTAGGCACATGGAGCCGGGGCAGGTGATAATGAACTGGTCTTCCTACCTGGCGGCCCTCAGGACATACGTGGGCTTCAAGGAACTCGCGCCAGAGAACACCGTCCTCGGGGAAGGCGCCATCCTGCCGTACTTCGTTAAACCAACGGCGCCTGGGGTGCTGAACGTTTTCGGGGTCAAGGCCCACCTCTGGGCCGCGGCGATGCCGGGAAACAAGACGCCTCTGCTGATGAAGGCAGTCAAGGAGTTCTTCCCCACCTGCGAGGCTGCCGTAAACGTACTCTACACGAGCCTGACGAACCCGAACCTACAGGTACACGTGGCCCCGGCGCTGCTCAACACCGGGTTCTGGGAGAAGACAGGCGGGGACCTCGAGTTCTACGGTACGCTGATGACGCCGAAGGTTGCCCACGTGATGGATCTCATCGACAAGGAGAGGATCGCCGTCGGTAAGGCATTGGGGCTGGAGCTGCTCCCAAAACCGGAGGTGCTCAAGATGGAGTACGGCCAGTACGGCGTCAAAGGTGAGACCATGTACGAGGTCTACAGCACCTTCGCGAGCCACCGCAGCTGGAGGCCCGGCCTCAGCCTAGACGACTTCGCCGCCAAGACCGCTTTCGGAGAGGACATTCTCTACGGGTACGTCTTCATCTCGGACCTCGGGGACCAGTTCGACATACCGACACAAGCCATCGACACCATGGTTGACCTCGCGGAGATCGTGCTACAGAGAGACTTCTGGAGCGAGGGGGCCTCCGCCGAGAGCCTAGGCCTAGGCGGCATGACCGCGGAACAAATAGTGGACTACGTCATGACCGGGAAATAACGTCCACTGTTCCCTTCCTCGGTTCCTTCTTCCCGATTCTGGATACCATCAAATAGCCATCGGCACCAGTGTTCTGGGATACGAGATCGTTGGGAATGCCAACATCTCCGACAGGCGGGGCCTAGAGTAACTCCTTTTCCATAAAAAAGAACTGGGATTTACTTCTTGTTCTCCCAGTAAGCCTCGGCTTCGTGCTCTAGCTTCAGGAGCCTCGTGTAGTAGTCTGGGAACTCGTTCAGGTGGGCTAACGCTATCTTACCTGTCTTGACGGGGTCGTCGTCCGTGACGTTGGTGTGGGGGTCCACCTTTCCGTGTTCCAGCTCCACGTCCATCCCGACCCTGAACTGTTCCACGTCATACTTGCTCCAGTCGACGCCCAGTTTCTCGCCTACCTTCTTGGCCTGTTCGGCCGTGAAGACCTTCTTCAGGGACATGGTTACCGATCCTCTGGAATGGTTAAAGGTTTTCTGATGGTCAGGGCTTCTTGACCGTGTGGTAGTTCCAGTTCTTCTGGATCACCGGCTTTGCCTTGGTGAGGACGAGGTTGCCGCTCTCGTCCAAGACGTCCGTGTCGGCGCTTCCGGCGACCACCTCGCCCACGACGAGAGTGTGGTCGCCGCAGGTGTGAGTCTGGACCACCCTGCACTCCAGGTGGCCGTAGCACTCCTCGATAAGAGGCGGCTTGATCCTCTGCGCCGGGATGGGGGTGAGCCCGGTGTCCTCGAACTTGTTCACGTCGCGTCCGCTGACGACGCCGCACCTGTGCATCTCCTCAATGATCTCCATGGTGGGGACGTTGACGGCGAACTCGCCCTGCTCCACGATGAGGCCGTGGCTGTACCGGGGCGGGGCCACGCCTATGCAGACCAGGGGCGGCCTCCGGCTGATGTACATGAACATGCCCAGCGTTATGATGTTGGGGTTACCCTCTGAGTCCACACAGGTGGCCAGCACCACCGACGTGGGAGGCCCGCCCTGCAGAAAATTACCCTCTGGAAGAGCTTGTTTCATGCTTAGATAACGTCGTATAAGGTACTTATTCCCTATGGGCGGGGAATCCCATCCACGGCTCGAAGAGAACCCCAGGAACGTAGTCTCTCTCATGTCCGTACCGTGTCAACGGCTTCGTCAGATGCCTGTGCGCGTCCCTGTCGGGCAGGTACACACCGGGTCTAAGCTCTCTAGGCTGGACGACTCGCAGCTTCTCCAGCTCTCTATCCCTGTAGCCACACTTCTTGCACCTATAACCCTGTCCGGAGCCCATGGACTCTGTTCCGCCGCCGCACTCCGGGCACCTAGGGTTGTTTAACTTGACTTTCTCCGCCAGGCTCAACACCTCCAGCTTCTCCGTGTTCAGTGTGAGCCCGGGGCTCATGGGACGGACGCCGCCGTAGACCTTGACCTCGTCGCCGGGGATGAGCCGCCGGACGACGTGCCTGAAGCTCCCGGTGGGCTCGTAGGCGGCGCAGTCTGCCTCGCCTGAGCCGTCTCTGACCTTGAAGATGACGTGGCTCCCCGTGATGGTCTCCGGTTTCGACGCTACGGCTCCCATGATTATCGCGGGGTTGTACGGCGTGAGGCTGCTTATCGGCGCCGTGGACGCGAAGTGGGCGTCAGTTCCCTGGTTGCTCCTGTAGATCATCCACCGCTCCACAGGCTCCAGCTCCTCGACCATGCTGAAGGCTCTGTAGACGGCTTCGGGGGACTCGCCTCTGACGCCGTAGAGAACCGGGTCAGGCCCATGCGGCGTAATGAGCGGTTTCCCCCTCTCGTCTACGTTGTTGAACGTGGAGCCGTTGGTGGCCTCGTCCATCCTCCTCACGGACGCCGCGCCCACCCTCCGAGGGGAGCCCCAGTTTTCTGGTGTGCGGTAGGTGATCAGCTCATAGGTGTGGTCGCCGCGGAGGGTGCCTCCTATCGCCGCGAGGGCCCCGATGATGCCCCTGCCGTTCTTCCACGCGAAGGCGTGCATCCCGTGATCCCTGATGAGTTCCTCGGCTTCCTCTCTCTCGACCATCTGCCTCACGACTTTCCCCGAGAAGCTGGCTACCTCCTCCGGGACCTCACCGAAGTGGAAAACGGCCCCCGGGTTCGTGTTCTCGCACCCGAACTGCCCGTGCTGCTCCACGAGCTCCAAGGTGCATTTTATCGCCTCGTCCTCCTGCCTCTCATCGGCCTCCACCCTGAGGCACACCGCGGCGTTTCCCCTGGTCTTCCAAGGCGTGTTGGGGTTCAGCCTGATCAGGATTGGGTAGTCGATAAACTTGGCCCCCAGCCTTCGCAGCCGTTCGGCTAGCAACGCCGCCACGTAGGTGGTGCACCCGCCCTCGGGGCTGTCGGTGTCGTCCAGGCCGATGTGGAGCCTCAACTGGGTTCGAACACTGCTATGGGCTGGATTGTAAAAAGGTTGCTAAAAATAGGATGGGGGATTAGACTACGATCATGGTAAGAGTGCTTCGCACCTTGTCGAGGCGACGGATCTTCCAGCTTATGATGTCCTTGAGCTCCTGCATCGTCTCCGTTTCGATGCGGGCGATGATGTCGTATACGCCGTAAACCATGTGGGCCTCCTTGACCTCTCCGATCTCCTTCAGCCCCTTCAGTACTTCACTCTCTGCCCCGATCTCCGCGTTAATCAGGACGAACGCCGTGGCCAAAATCTGCACCGAGAATACTTGAGTTTTTGGGAATTTAAAAGTTATCAGAAGCAACGACTCCTAGGTATATAAGGACTGAGCAGGATTGCCGACGCTAAGAATCAACGACGAGGAGCTGGACGCTGAGCTTATCCTCTTCGACTTGGACGGGACCCTGGTCGACGACCAGGCAAGGTACAGGCGGCTCGCCGAGAGCAGGATGAAAGCCATGACCAGAAATGTCAGCAAGGAGGCGGCGGAGACCTGGGCCCGCCTCGAGGGAGTGGACCCGGAGAGCCTCCTGGTCGACATGAACGGCCCCCTGAGCAAGGCGCCGCGCAGGGAAGACCTCGCCGTCGCGGCGGTCGCCCTCTACCTCCACGGCCACCCCTGGCACAGGGCCCGCGAGCTGTCCAAGGCCATCTACGACGAGGCCGACGAGATCCAGAGACGAAGCTACACTCCCCGATTCTTCCCCGGCGCCAGAGAGGCGTTTGAAGGGCTAAGGTCCAAGGGCTTCAGGCTCGGGGTAGCCACCAACGGCGAGGCGAGCCTCACCCGGGGAGTCCTGGAGACTCTGGGGGCCCTCGAACTGTTTGACGTGGTGGTGGGCGCCGACATGGTGAACGAGGGGAAACCTGCCCCCGACATGATACTCAAGGCGTGCGAGCTCGCCGGAGCTTCGCCTGAGAAGACCGTCTACGTCGGAGACCAGCCCACGGACGCGCGGGCGGCGAGGAGCGCAGGGATCGCATACAACGTGGGCGTCGGCGGCACTGAACTGCTCGACGCGGGGGCGGACGCCGTAGTGGGCTCTGTCTCCGAGCTTACGTGAGGCTTTAAACCGGAGAAGCCGACTGAAGAATGATTGTATGGTACTGGGCATGAAATGCTTATGCATGCATCACATCGTATGTATAAACAGACGCGTGGCAAAAGTAAGGTTTCGCTACATGTCATTATACTATTTTGGCCGGGTTAAACCGATTTTTTCCATCTCTCCAAGCTGAACTTTGGGTCCTTGAAGAACGCGGCGCTCCCGGCCTCGCTCTCCAGCAGCTTCCTCGCCCTGATGAGGACCTCCTCCCGGTACTCCGCCGGGAACTTCACCACCCCGTGGAGGTCCATGTGTACCATGTCCCCGGGCATCACCGTCATGCCCCCGACTGTGACGGGAACCCCGACCGCCTTCACCATCATGTCCCCGTGGGCCGGCGTCGTCCCGGTGCAGAAGTACTGCACATCAAGGGGCTTGATGGCGTCAATATCCCTCATGGGGCCGTTGGTCACCACCGCCGCCACACCCATAGCCTTGTATCGGGTGGTCATCATCTCACCGAAGAGGCCGACCCGGTTCGCCAGCTCGGGCGGGAACTGCTGCTCCGCCACGAGGACCACGGGCTCATCGGTGGAGTCGATGTGCTCAGGGAGAGCCCAGCGGCCTACCCCCGTGTACTTCTCCGACTCCTCGCAGAAGACCACCGTCGCGACGTAGCCGACGACGGGCTTCATCTCCGGGTAGACGCATTTGATGGATGTGTCGGTGTACCACCCGCCGTACCAGGCGTCGTAGAGCTTTAGACAGGCCTCGGACTTTGGGTAAGTGGCAACGACGTTTGAGATCGTGGGGGTGTCTATCTCCCTGAGCCCCTTCAGGATCTCTTCCTCAGACATACCGCTCATAAACTATCATTCGTAATGGGATGGATGACAATTTAAAACTTCCAAGAAGAAAAAAAGAGGTTTCCCGGACTACCCTGGATTACCTGTACATGTCCTTCAGGGTGTAGGACGGGTGGACGACGCTCTCCTTCCCGGGCTTCCCCTCGTAACCCGAGGTGCTGACACCCAGCGTCTTGGCTGTGTCCAGTATCTTCGCGTAGATCTCGTCGTCCAGGTAGATGCCCTCCTTGAGGCGCCTCTCCATGGTCCTCCACTCGGGCTCCCCGGGTACGGTGATCTCGTCGAAGCCTTCTGCGAGGCGGGAGGACTTCATGTCGGAAATGAGGGCGTCCATCCCCTCCTTGAAGGTCTCCAGGGGCGTGAAGGCCTCGGGATCGATGGCGCCGAGGAAGACCCCGCACCTCCTGAAGGCGTGGGCATGGGTTGCGACGTGGCCCAGGAGGGGCCCCGCGAGGATGTTTATCATCATGGAAAGAGCCATCCCCTTGTACCCGAGCCCGGGCTGTCCTAGGGGGAGCTGGGC
>DAOVEE010000053.1 GCA_030669135.1 Candidatus Bathyarchaeota archaeon
GATCGTCTTCATGCTGAGAGACGAGGCACTCACGGTGAAGGACATAGCCCGGAGGCTGAGCTTCACTCCCCAGAACATCTATCACCACATGAACAAGCTACAGGACACCGGCATAGTGAGGCTCAGCTACGAGAGGAGGGACGGGCACATCATAGAGAGCTTCTACTCCACATCCGCGGACAACTTCGTCTACAGCGAGGACAGGATCCCCGAGAGCACCGTCCGGAGCTACATGGATATACTCAACGGCCTCAACGAGCTGGGGCACGGACTAGATGCGAGCCTAGACACCGCTAGCCAGTTAGAGGAGCTGTACACTGAATACCTCAGAGGAGCCTCAAGGGACGTTCCTCGCGACGACGTATGCGAGGTGTGCAGCTTCTCGGGGTTCTTCATGAAGTTCGGCCCCATGAACAACGTGCTCCTCAACAGGGTGCTCCACATGGCGGCCCTCCTAGAGATGACCGACCAGGAGTTCGGCGCTCATCTCGATAGGCTCGGCGAAGTGAGGAGGTTCCTGAAATCCATGAAGAAGGTGGGGTAGCCTACCATGTTACTCGGTAGGGCATCTCGTTTAGGCAGACGGCCCCGTTCCTTGTGACCAGCACGATGTCCTCGATGTGGCCCCTGTAGTTGTTGTCGGCGTCCCTGCGCCCCGGCTCGTAGGTCAGGGTCATATCCGCCTTCAGGGGCTGGTTGTCTGTCTCGATGGGCCCGAAGCTGGGGGCGTAGGGCATGGTGTAGTCGTGGACGTCAAGCCCGACCTGGTGGCCCGTCCTGGGCGTCGGAAGGAACCCCAGCTCCCTGTTTATCTCGTTTGCCTTCTCCAGCACCTCGTTCCCCGTGGCGCCTTCCCTGATGTTCTTGATGCCCTCTATCTGGGCCTGCATGGCGCGCTCCATGTAGTCCTCGGTCTCCTTCTCCCAGGTCACGTGCCAGTTGCGGCCCATGTCGCTGCAGTAACCCGATTTCAGCCTGACGCCTACGTCTATGCTGAGGGCGTCGCCGTGTTTCAGATGCTCCGTCTTGTTCTGTTTGATGAACCCGATGCTGCTGTCGAAGCTGTACTCGTAGGCGCCCAGCTCTATGAGGTTGGCGTCCAGCTCCCGTTTGAGATCCTCGACGCTGCGGCCGGGCTTGGTCTCCTCGATCATAACCTGGACACCCGCCTCTGTGATCTCTATGGCGCTCCTCATCTCGGCTACCTCGTACTCGTCCTTTATGCTCCTGAGCTTGAAGACGTGGTCGCTGATGTCTCGTTCAGGTGTGACGGGTACACCCAGCTCCTTGGTCATCCTGTACGCCATCTGGGCGCTCACGGTGCTCAGGTCGAAACATATCTTCGCGGGGCTGTAGGGCTTCAGGGCTTCCCGGGTGCCGGCGATGTGGTGGCCCTTCTCCTGCTTTATTGCTATGACCTTGCTGAACTCGCCCGACGCCTCCACCTGCGGCGCCCCCCAGTGGGGCATAACCAGCGTGGTGTCTCCCCCTGTGTCCATGACGAAGGTCTGGTGCTCGTCGCCCAGCGCCATGGGTAAGACGTATATGGTGTTGCTCGGGTTCTGCCTTATTACCTCGTTGAAGAACACCACGGCCTCGAAGCCCCGTCTCTCGGCCTCCTCCAGAATTGATTCACGTCTTCTCTTAAGAGACTCCTTCTGATCCAAGAACTCACCGGATAGGAAAAGGTGAACATGGTTAAGACATTTACCTAGACGCTTGGCCGGAGTCAACTCCTTATATCCCAGACGGATTCATAGAATCCATGCTCGGCGATCTCCATGGAGAAGGCCTGATAATACACCATTGGGACACGGACGGGTTATGCTCGGCCGCCCTGCTTCTGGAATATCTGAAGCCGAGGAGCCTCGTGAACATGTGCCCCACGATCGGCGCCTTCTATCTGACAGAGCAGGAGATCGACTACGCAGGGGGCTTCGACTACGTCATAGTCGCGGACATGGCTCTCCCCGAGGCCGACGTGCAGAGGGTGAGCGAGGAAGCCAGAGTAGTGGTCTTCGACCATCACCACCAGAAACCGATCCAGAGCGTCGAGCACATAAACCCGGTCGCCCACGGCGCCGACGCAGAGGATTATCCCTCGTGCACCTGGGTCGTCAAGGAGAAGCTGGGGCTCCCCCTCAGCATGCACGTCGCGCTGGGGTTCATCGGCGACCGCGAGCACAGAATCATGGAGAACCCCCGCTTCAAGAAGATCACCGAGAAGTGCCTATCCGATGACGGCGTCACGTTCGACGAGGCGCTGACGCTCGTGGGGCTCATCGACAGCAGCTACAAGGTTGGAGACAGGAAGGCAGTGGAGGAGGCGCCGAGGCTTCTCAGAGGCTACACGAAGCCAGACGACATCAGGGGGAACAGCAGGTGGCGCGAGAACATGAGGCTCTTCCAAGAGAAGCTCGGCGAGATACTCGCGGAGCCCCCCGAGGACGAGGATGGCGTGCTCTATAAACGCCTCGACATCGGGTACGCCATCATCTCGGCGGTCACACGTAAGCTGGCGTGGGGCACCAGGCAGGACACCGTAGTGGTAAACACCGGCTTCTTCCCAAGCCACGACCAGCTCTACAGCCGAAGCACCCGCTTGGACATGCAGCCAATGATAGAGAGGGCCAAGGAGCTGGGGTTCAACGCCGGAGGCAAGGAAGACGTGCTGGGCGCCATAGTGCCTAAGGATATGACGGAGTCCTTCGTCGAGGAACTTTACAGGTTCTTCAAAGAAAAATAGGGGGCGGCTTAGGTTCTCCTCAGCACGCGGCCGGGAGCCGCCCCTGTGTGTTTACCTTTCTCGACCACGGCGTCGCCGTTGACGAAGACGTACTCTATGCCCTTGGGGTGCTTGTTGGGCTCGACGGGGGTGCTCACGATCTTCAGCTTGTCGAGGCTGAACACCGTTATGTCGGCGTAGCTGCCCGGCGTTATGGTGCCGTGTCCCTTGAGGTTGTGGTGCTCCGCGGCGGCGGTGCTTATCTTGTAGATGCACTCCTCGACGGTGAAGACGTTGAGCTCGTTGACCATCTTGTCGATGAAAGCCGGGAAGGCGCTGTAGGCGTTCCTGCCGGGCCTCCTGTATGGAGGCTTCTTCATCCTGTACTCGACGTCGTAGACGGACTGGTCAAGGCTGAGGCTGCCGCATCTGTGCTGGAACATGAGGGCCCTGTACGGCTTCCACGGGAAGTTGCCGGTGTCGGCGGTCCCCGCGGTGTAGCCCGTGGCGTCCGGGTCCTCGCAGATGAGGTCGAACCACGTGTCCAGCAGCGGCTTGTCCCGCTCCGCCGCGATCTGGGCGACGTTCTTTCCGATCAGCTTCTCGTCCTTGTGCTTGCTTACCCATATGTTCTCGGCCCACTGGGGGTTGCTGTTGGGGCTGTACGCCAGCCTGATGTACCACTTCCCGTTCTTGAGGGCGTCAACGATCTCCTCACGGTAGTCCGGGACCTTGAGCCACTCCGCGAACTTCTCACGGCTCCCAGACTCCCTGAGCCAGGGCGTGAGGATGCTGCTGAGGTATGGCATCACGTCGAAGCCGCCGCGGAGGAACCAGGGCATGCTGTCGAAGCTGATGTCTAGGCCCTCCTCGAGGGCGTCGTCGAAGTACTGGAGCGTTGCCCTGATGTTGTGCTCCTCCATGTACTCGTTTCCCTCCGGCACCAGCCTCCAGCCGGGGGTGAGGTGGGCGATGTTTGTCTTGACTCCGGTTACGCGGCAGGTGTTGATGCTCTCCAGGAGGCCGTCCACCTTGTTGCTGCGGGCGTCCCCGAACTTTACGTCGCGCCTGCGGCCCGTTCGCCTCCAGTGGGGGCAGTAGACGCCGCCGTACTCTTTCATCAGGCTTACGCATTCGTTGATCTCGTCCATGCTCGCCCAGACACCGGGGTCGTAGTCGAGGCCGGTGCTGATGCCGATGGCTCCCTCCCGCATGGCTTGGTGGATGCGTTCCTTGATGCTCTCCAGCTCCTCCGGGGTGCTGTGGCGCTTGTAGTCGTTGCCCATCACGTTGATCCTGCACGTCCCCTGGCCTACGAGGGGGGCGGCGTTCATGGAGACGCCCACCTTCTCAACCCGGTCCATCCACTCGCCCAATGTGTTCCAGTCAACCTCCCACCCGTAGTGCCTCTTCATCAACTCGTTTACGTCCTCGCGGGGGAAGACCTGATTCTTGGGGTAGTACTTGTGGGGCTCCAGCTCGTTTATGTGCTCGCTGGCGATGCCTGGGAGCCCCATCATGTCGCCGAAGGGCCCCTGGCTGCCTCCGCACTCGCCGCCCACGAAGGTGGTGACCCCCTGCATCACGTAGCTCTCGGCTTTCGGGAAGAAGAGGAGGGTGGAGTCTCCGTGGCTGTGGGCGTCTATCCATCCCGGTGACGCGTAGAGGCCTTTGGCCTCCACCACCTTCTCGGCGTCTCCCTTCACCGCCCCCAGGGCGGCTACCTTGTCGCCCTTCACGCCGACGGACCCCTTGTAGGGGGCCTTACCTGAGCCGTCGACGATGTAGGCGTCTTTTATGATCAAGTCATATTCGTCTGACATCATTCATCTCTCCTTTAATGAGATGCATATTAGTACTCGTGGAATATTAAAACTGAACCTGAGAAAAATGGGGGTTAGGTCACGGTGAAGAGGGTCGTCTCGAACTCGCCCGTCTCTAGGTTATGAACCAGTATGACGTGTGTTCCCTCGCTTGCGTCGGGTATCTGAATCTCTAACGCGAAGGGGTCTGCCTCTCCCCCGAGGAGAACCACGTAGTCCCCCGGCTCGGCGCTCTCAGGGTAACAGGTAAGGTCGTTGGGACCTGAGTTGAGGCCCCAAGAGAAGTTGAGAAGCCCTTTCTCGCCGTCCCATTTACGCTGCTGCTCCCAATAGACCTTCACAGATGGCGTTATCTGGAAGCTAGGGTCGCCTTTGTCGCCCTTGGGCCCCTGTTCTCCTTGTGGCCCCGTGGACCCCTGTGAACCCGTGTCTCCCTTCAGACCCTGTTCTCCCTGAGGCCCCGGTGTCCCTTGCAGCCCCTGTGGTCCCTCGGGTCCCAGTGGCCCCTGCTCTCCCTGTGGCCCAGGTGGGCCCTGCTCCCCCGTCGATGGGAGGAACGCGTAGGTCACCCCTCCGCCGAAGACTAATCCAATAACTAGCCCCGCTAGTATGCTCCGTGTGTCCATGTATCTTTATTTTTCTCTGCCCTTAAAAACGAATTCCTGTCTCCGGTGGTACAGGGAGTTACTCTTGAAGGGACTCGATGAGTCTCGCCCGCTTCTCCTCGTACTGGCAGAGGAGGGCGTCGAACTCGTTCCTCAGTCTCCTGAGCTCCTCCAGCCAGTTGATGAACTCGAGCATGGGTTCATCGAGCTCGGGGTTCTCCCTCTCAACCTTCAGAGCCATCTTAAAGAAGAATTTCTCAATTTTCTAATTCAATGAATCTATGTATGGATGATAGACACACAACGGTGACAAATATCAGAAATTCTGTATATAGGTTCCACGCATATACACGTTGATCTTTATGAGGTCGGGTAAGAGCGCAGAGATTAAGGCAGGATGCCTGATCGTCGGCGACGGCAGGATCATGGAGAACGCCAACATCGGAGTCAGGGACGGCTGGATAGTCGAAGTCTCCACAGGGAAGCTGAAGGGTGACTATGAGGAGCTCGTTGATCTCTCCAGCAAGTACGTGATGCCGGGGCTCATCGACGCCCACGTGCACATAAGGTATGGCCTGAAGCCTGACACGGAGCCCAAGTCAGATGATTACCAGACGGTAAGGAGCCTGGAGAACGCGAGGAAGGCGCTTCACGCCGGAGTCACGTCCCTCGGGGATGCCGGTGCCATAAGGAACGTGGCGTTCAGCGTGCGGAACGCTGTGAACGACGGCGTAGCCGTGGGGCCTAGGCTGTTCGTGTCGGGTGAGATGATTACCATGACAGGCGGCAGGAGCAAGACCCCGGGGCAGAGGCTGGAGGTGGACGGCGCGGACTCGGCGAGGAAGGCGACGCGGGGCCTGCTAATGTACCACGGCGCCGACTTCATCAAATTGGGGGCCACGGGCGCCATATCGAGCCCTCACACGGGGCCTAGGCACCCCCAGCTCACGGTGGAGGAGATGAGCGCCTGCGTCGACGAGGCCCACAAGTGTGGCAAGAAGGTGCACGCCCACTGCTACGGCGAGAAGGGCATATCTAACTCTCTTGAGGCTGGAGTGGACGTCATAGTCCACGGCCAGACACTGACAGAGGAGCACATCCGCGTGATGAAGCAACGGAGCATGGTGCTGATGCCTACGCTGAAGACCTTCTGCGGCCACATGGACCACCTAGGGGAGGGGGGCGTCCACGACCGCATCATCACCACGGGCATATGGGAAGAGACCAAGCCCAACTTCAGGAACGCCCTCGAGAAGGGCGTCACCATAGCCATGGGGACCGACGCGGGTATGCCTGACAACGCGTTCGGAGATAACCCTCTGGACCTTGGGTACATGGTGGATTGGGGCATGACGCCGATGCAGGCGATCGTGGCGGGGACCATCAACGCCGCCTACTCTCTGGGCGTCGACGACCACCTTGGAACCCTAGAGCAGGGAAAACACGCCGACCTGCTCGTGCTGAAGAAGGACCCGAGGAAAGACATATCCAGTGTCTGGCGGAGCCTTGAAAAAATCATGCTGAACGGGGCGTGGCTCACCTAGGCGCAACATCTTTACCCCACCACCTGTTTTCTCCATGCCATGAAGAAGGATACCCTTGACCTCTTGCTTCTTGGGGTAGCCCACTCGCTGAACCACAGCCTTTTCCTCGTGCTACCGCCTCTGCTCGACAACATAACGACGGATCTGGGCGCCAGCTTCGGCACCATGGGGTTGATCGGCACCTTAACTTTCCTCACCTACGGCTCGGGCGCTCTCATCGGCGGACCCCTCAGCGACAGGCTTGGGAGCCTCAAGGTTGCGAGGATAAGCATAGCGCTGGGCGGAGTAATGACGGTGCTGTTCCTGTTCGCCGACAGCGTCTTCGTCTTCGGGGCCGGGATGTTCCTCATGGCGCTGTGGGCGAGCTTCTACCACCCGACGGCAAACGGACTCATAGCTAAGGCGTTCACAGAGAACACCGGCGGAGCCATGGGCACCCACAACGCCGCCGGCAACCTCGGGCAGGTGCTCACCCCGACGGTGGCCTACTATCTAGGGGTGACGTTCAACTGGCGCCTGAGCTTCGTGTTCTTCGGCGCGTTATCGGTGGCCACCGCTGCTTTTCTTAGCCGCATAGAGGTGGATGAAGGGGAAGTGTCCGGTGAGAGCCAGTCCTACTTGGAGTTCATTAAGACGCCGGGGCTCTGGATGATACTGCTCTACAACGTCTTCGTGGGCTTCCTCTTCAGGTCTGTTGATCTCTTCTTCCCCTCATTCCTCAGCGCGGAGAAAGGGTACACGGGCGGCCTGGCGGCTGTCGCCAACAGCGGGATACTGCTCCTCGGTGTGGCGGGTCAGCTGCTGGGGGGCATGGGCTCGGACAGGCTGGGGCAGACGAAGACGCTGCTGATAGCGTCCGCTGGGATGGCTCTCAGCCTCGTGCTGCTCATGGTTCTGCCTACGGGTACGCTGGGCGTCGCCCTGTTCATATTGCTTTACGGTGTCTCCATGTTCGGGCACCAGCCCACGGTCACCAGCATGGTAAGCAGGCTTTCGCCGCGGCACATGATGGGCCTAGCCTACGGGGTGATGTTCTTCTCGGCGTTCGGCGTCGGCAGTCTCTCCACGACGGTGACGGGTTACCTTGCCGACAAGTATAGTCTAACGGCGGCGTTCTGGCTGAACGCGGGCGTGGGGGTTGCGCTGCTGGCGGTGAGCGTGCTTATATATCTTAAGATAGACGACAACGCTACGAATCGATGATTTTATTCACTTCCTCGATCACAACTTTTCTGTAATGTATTACCGATACATCTATTAATACCAGATATTCCGTTAATACCTAGAGAAAAAATATGTCTCAGATAGTAAGCATTACCAGCAAGGGTCAGGCGACGATACCTAAGGAACTCAGGGAAAAATACGGCATGAAGGACAAGGCCATCGTCATGGAAACCCCGGAGGGCATCCTGTTCAAACCATTGCCTCCCCCCAGCAGCGAAAAAGGCTCTCTAAAAACCCTCCTCAAAGACAAGACCGCGAAAGAACTGGTGCAAGAAGCACGGGAACACGAAGAAACACGCGAAAAGAAGGGTGAATGATCTGAGCGTCGTCTTCGACACGGAGCCGCTGCTAGCATTCTACAGGGGGGAGCCGGGAGACACGGAGGTGGAGCTGCTGCTGAACCAGGTGATAGAGGGCAGCGTCCAAGCCTACATCAACATAGTGAACCTCACAGAGCTGTACTACATACTGCACAGGTACAGCCCCGAGGCCGCTGAGGAGAAGACAAGGAACCTGAGAGCTTACGGGATCAAGGTCGTGCCCATCGTAGACGACACGCTATGGAAGCTGACGGCGGAGATAAAAAGCAGCCACCCGATGAGCCTCGCGGACGCCTACGCAGTCGCGACGGCTCAAATAACAGGCTCGAAGCTGATCATAGGAAGAGATCAGGAGTTCAATGGCCTATCCATCGAAACGATGAGAATTGGGGGGCCCTGAAGATAGCGTTCAATGATGTTTCCTCGCCTCACATCCTTTATGCCAGTAAATGCGTATCTGAAGGAAGGTTAAGCTGTTGACCTCGTGAGGTACGACAGCACCCCCGTTATGGTTTTGGAGTCCTGTATGTCGTTATCCTCGATCATCTTGACGACTTCGTCGAAGCTGTGTCGCTCGACTGTGATGGACTCGTCTTCCTCCGGGTGCATGCCCACCTGGCTCAGTCCCTCGGCGACGTAGAAGTGGATGACCTCAGAGCTGTATCCTGGAGCCATGTAGCAACTGAGGAGTCTGCTCCAGCCGCTGGCGGCGTACCCCGTCTCCTCTTGGAGCTCCCTGACGGCGCAGCCGTAGGGGTCCTCGCCCGGCTCCAGTGTGCCTGCCGGTATCTCCAGCAGCGCCTTCCCGGCGGCGTACCTGTATTGGCGTACGAGCACCAGCTCCTCCCCGTCTACCGGCACTATGGCCACTGCGCCGGGGTGGTCCACGATGTCCCTGACGGTCTCCCTGCCGTTGCTGAGCCTCACCCTGTCCGTCTTGAAGCTGAAGTTCCTGCCGTTGTGCAGCGTCCTAGACTCTATGGTCTCCTCCACGGCGTAAGCCTCCTCTGTCATGGTGGATGTAGCTGTATAAATGGTTCTAGTACCTGCTGTGTCCCCAGTACCTATCCGTGGTGTCGAAGAGGGTCTTCATGCCGCTGCGGCCCACGGCGGCCTCGGCCCTATACTTGAGGCCCTCCAGCTCGGCTCCCTTGATAGGCTTCATCTCGGGGTGAGGGGTGGGGAGCATCATGGCGACGTTCACTCTCCCACCGGCTCCCCCGTGGTTGGCCTCGATGACCTTCCTGCAGGTCTCGATCTGTTCCTCGAAGCCGACCATTTGCACCGTCTTCTCGTCCCCAGACCATGAAGCGTACCTGGAAGGGAAAGGCGGTCGCCTGGGCCCGACGGCGAGGAAGGATCGGACTCCGATCTTCTCTACGGCGTCGCAGTGTCTGGCGGCGTAGACGGGGTCGTCGCTGCGCATTATGCTATCGCCTCCTCCGAGGAAGGTGACGCCGCAGGTGGTGCCGAACTTGAGGCGCTCCAGGTTGAGGAGGAGGGCGTCTGCCACCCAGAATTCCGCTGTTGAGCCCTCCGCGTATATTACGTTGCATGCCGGGTACCAGGTCTCGTTGTGCATGCCCAGGCTCCTTAGGAGGCTGTGGCCGTCCATGAGGCCCGGCATCACCACCATCTTCTCTGCGTCGATCACGGTGTCGGCGCCGTATCTCTGGGCTAGCGCGGCGGTCTCGCCGACGTCGAGTATCCTGTTCTTCTCGATGGCGACGGCGCCGTCCATCAACACGCGGCGGCCCGGGTCCATCGTGATGACTATTCCGTTCTTGATGAGTACGTCGCACATGGTCTCATTCATCCCTGGTGATA
>DAOVEE010000106.1 GCA_030669135.1 Candidatus Bathyarchaeota archaeon
GAGCCGCGCCGGGTCTCGTAGCCGTGGAAATCGCGGAGGTTCCAGTCAACTACGCCGGTCCAGTGGATGCCATCCTTGAGCTGGGTGTGTATGATGCTCTCCTCCTGTCAATACTCAGCAATGATGGCCGGCCGCCGTGCCGCGAGGGCGACACGGCAGCGCGTGCTCAGCACCTATGCCTCGGCGGCCCAATGGCCGTGGAGGTTGCAGTACTCCCTGGCTTGGAGGATCTTGTCGGCGGTCTTGAACACGGCCACAGGCTCCTCGCCGGGCTTCAGGTACTTCCTGAGGACGCCCTTATCCGTGTCCAGTGCTATCCACTCGATCCAGTGCGCGTCCATCATGGGGTGCGGGACGCTGCCCACCTTCACGGTCACGCCGCCCGCGTCGGCCTCGATCACCGGGAGGTGCTTCTCGTAGCCGCCTTCCTCGGTCGTCTTGGCCTCCATGAGCTTCATGGGCTGGCCGCAGCATACAAGCTGCCCCGCGCCCGTGTGGAGCACCTCGACGATGTTGCCGCAGACCTCGCACTTCCATACTTGGTTTAACTCAGTCACTTGATTCACCTAGAAATGACGGTATGATCTCCGGAGCTGCGGTTAATATATTTGACTGCGAAACGGGTTTAAGCCCCCGAGGCGTATCTGGGGTATGCTTCAGGGAGTCCAGCTCATCATATACGATCTCGACGGCGTCCTCATTGACTCCACCGAGGCCATAGTCGAGGCGTTCGAGCATACTTTGAGAGAGATCGGTGTGGAGTACGAGGAGGAAAAGCTGATGCCCCTGATGGGGCACGGCCTCATACACATACTGGAGAAGGTTCTACCAGAGGAGCACCACGGCAAAGAATGGGAGCTCAGGGAACGATACATACACCACTTCCAGAACTCAGACACCAGACTGACCAAGCTACTCCCCGACGTAGAGAAGACCCTGAGGCTCCTCAAGGAGAGAGGCTACAGGCAGAGCGTCGCCACCAACAAGACCAGCAGCGAGGCTAAGCGGATACTGATGACCCTAGGGGTGGACGACGTGTTCGACCTCGTCGTGGGCTTCCTCGACGTGCCCAACGCCAAGCCTGCTCCCGACATGATCCTGTACACCTTGGAGAAGCTCGGCGTGGAGCGGGAGCACGCGGTGTTCGTGGACGACACGGCTTTCGGCCTCAAAGCGGGGGTAGAGGCGGGAGTCAACACAGTGGGCATAACGACCGGCCACCACACCCGGGAGCAGCTGATGGAGGTACACCCCGACTACGTCGTCGATAGTATGCATGAACTCAAGCGGCTGTTATCAAAATGATGAGAGCAAGGAAATTACTTATTCCATGTAACTAGGAACAGGGTTTCTCTGTCCTTACCTTGAGTCAAGGCTTCCGTTGACGTGTGGGCTCTGGCCACCATCATTTCATGTGACTGACGCGTTGCTAACTTAGGATTAAAATGGTGCGACTGCCGGGATTCGAACCCGGGCCGTCTGCGTGGCAGGCAGAAATCATACCTCTAGACTACAGTCGCTGCAACCCATAAACCAATGTGCCGGATATATTTCTTACTCTCGAACGTGGATCACCGATCTCGAAAAGTTATACGTAGAAGCCATAAACAACAAGACGCCATGGTATCCTTCCCCGACGACCACTTGACGTGCCCCAGCTGCAACGCCGTAGTGCCCTGGAGCCATGCGTGCATCAACTGCGGCCAGGAGCTGCCGCCAAAGCAGCGTGAGGAGGACCCCTTCGACGTCCTAAAGGAGAATCTCAGGGACGAGGAGAACAAGGAGAAGGCCTCCGAGGAGCTGGAGGCGGTGCTCCCCGAGCCCGCTCCCGAGGAGGAGCCGGAGGGCCGGCTCGCCCAGCACCTGCTCCAGCGGCTGAAGATCCTGGAGATGGCTGACCGGGGAGAGATCAGCCACGAGGTGTTCAGCAAGCTCTACACGGAGATCATGGAGAAGACCGAGGAGCTCATGGACCAGTACACGGACATCGGGGAGAAGGCAAACGAAGCCGCCGAGATACTGGCGGAGACCAGAAATCTGGTCGAGCAGAAACAGGGTCAGAGGGAGAGGGGCGAGATCAGTGACGAGGAGTATGCGGAGGAGCTCGACAGGCTCCGGAACGTCATAGACAAGATCCAGGACAGCATCATGCGGCTGAGGGTGCAGAGGGACGCCCTGGGGTTGGGCGGCGACACGGGGGAGGACGTGGCCAAGCTGAAGGAGCTGCAGAGGAAGCTGCACCACTACAGGAGCTACCTCCCCGTCATGGTGACGTCGGATTCTGTGCCCAAGTCCATGCAGGAGACGGTGTACGGGGACCTGTCCCAGATGGTGGATATCCTGGATTCAAACGTGGACTGGGAGTACGTGCACGAGGAGCCCATATACGAGGTGGAAGAGGGGCCTGAGGAAGAGCACGAGAAGCCTGTAGAGCAGGAGGCGGCGCGGGCCGAGGACGACGACACATTCAGGGAGCTCGTCAAACACGTCAAAGGCCACGACGACGAGATAAGGCGGCTCCTCAGGGCGGTCAGGATGAAGGACAACGTGCTCCTGCTGGGGCCCCACGGGGAGGGCAAGACCGAGACCATGCTGCAGCTCCAGAGGATCATGGGCGGCGTCTACCTCCACTGCAGCGAGGAGGTCACAGAGAGGGAGCTTGTGGCGGGGTTCAACCCCAGCGCCTTCGTGGGAAAGGACCCGGTGCACAACGGCGTCCTCATGCAGATAGTGCTCAACGAGGGAAAGGACGCGCCCATAGCCTACATCGACGCCGTGACTAAGCTCCGATCCAAGACGCAGGTCACCCTCTTCGAGGCCATGAACAGCAAGACCTTCACCAACCCGGTGGATGGGCAGAGGCACAGTCTGCCCGACGGGTTCTGTGTGGTGGCGGCCAGCGACCTGGACCGCGTAGCACAGGACACGCCGGACCCGGGGCTGCTGGATAGGTTCGGGAAGACCATAATGTGGAGCAGGACCCCCATGGAGAGCATCCAGGGACTCGTCGCCAGGCACGCGCTTCCCGCACACATATTCGACCTCATAGTCTGGGTGAAGCTTGAGGTGGGCAAGATGAGGTACATGACGCCTGTCAGCGTCAGGAACCTCATGAAGTTCGCCAAAGAGTATCACGCCTACCGCGACCTGTACCAGAGCCAGGACGAGGTCAAGCAGCTGGCGGTGGACAGGCTCCTCAAGATGCGTGTCCTCAACCAGTTCGGCGTCGAGGAGTATGAGGAGGCCCGCCGCAGGGTCATGGAGTACACCTGGGAGTAAACATGAGCATACTGTTCAGCGACGAGTACCCCGTCGTGGTTCTCGCGTTCAGGGTAAGGAACCGCGGGTCGACTTGGCTAGACGGAACCCCCACAGGCCGCATATACGTCGAGAAACGGGACATGGAGCAGCAGGTCAGGGAGCTAATAGAGGAGGGAAAGCTGACCCTAGACCCGGAGGGCAGGAGGAAGCCCGTGCTTGTATCCGTGAGGGGAAGCGGCGGCTTCTACGCAGCCATCCTGGAGGACCCCGAGGCGGTCGAGGCGCAGGCGAGGCCCCCAGAGGAAATGCGTCCAGCTCAGCCAAGCATGCAGCCGGTCATCAGCTACGACGAGGAGCGGAACGTGATCCGGCTAATGGAGGAGAACAGGTTCCACGACTTCGTTGAGCTCCTTGAGGCGTATAAACCGATGATCGAGGAGGACCTAACCGGGTTCGACGGAAGATCCATCCACCCCGTGACCACCAGGACGCTGGTCACAGAGATGAAGACATACAGCAAAAGGCATGGCTCCCGCAGGGATAGGGGGACGCGCACGGTGGTGCTCCTGGACAGGGGTGTCAGCATGGCTGAACCGTGGAGCTTATGGGAGCAGTACCCCAAGATCATGGTGGCCAAGTTCCTAGCTAACGCGGTGGCGGCTTCCCACTCCAACGCAGTCGTCTACAGCTTCGGGGAGACTCTGAGGAGGGCGCACAGTCTAGACGACTTGGAGCCGCTGGACGAGGCGTTAAGACACGTGTCCCTGCTTGAGCCCGAGCGCCTCGTGATACTCACCGACAGCAAACCCGTCCACATCGACGGCGTCGACACCCACAAGGACTGTGAGAAGGCGGTGAGACTGTTGGACGCGTTTGGAAGGTCAGGAATCCAGACGCTGATATTCACGCTGGGCCAGGACAGGGAGATGGAGACGTTCTACGGCCGGCTTGAGCACACGCCGGGTGTCCTAGTCTCGCCGCTTAGGATCGGCGGCGACGTGGTACGCATGATGCGTAGGCTCGCTGAGTGGTTCTAGACTAGCTTCGCGATCCAGCCGGGCAGGGACTCGACGAGACGCCTCATGATGCTGTCGGCGGCCTCGATCCAGACCCTGGAGTCGCCGTAGGCGTCCCCTATTTCAATAAACGGAGCACCGTTGGGAGCTGGTTGACCGAGGTCAGAACCATGGCGCTGCCCGCCTCGAGTAACGCGCTCTTGGTCTCTTCCTTCGCCGCGACGCAGCCGAAGACCCCGGCGAAGAGGAAGCCTTCGCCCGCGTTCTCGGCCATCAGCTTGTCGGCCATGGTGTCCCCCACATAGAGGACCCGGTTATAAGGCCTGAAAGGCTCGGAGGCCCTGAGCAGGGAGTACGGGCTGGGCTTGTGGAGGCTTCCCCCCGTCTCCCTCTCCGCCGCCGCGACGTCGTCGTGCCACACCTGGGCGGCGGGGTGGAAGCGGCTTAGGATGCCTCCGAGGACGTGTCGAGCCGTGTTGGCGAGGCTCCCAGAGGCTATGCCGAACCTAGGCCCCCCGATGAGGGCTTCCAGCCAGTCTAGCGCCTTGTCTGCGATCACAACCTTCTCGTTTTCCACGTAGCCCACAGGGGATTCGTTGAACTTGGCCGGGGTTTGGAAGGTCTCCTGGAACAGCGTCGCTCCTAAAAAGAACTCCTCGAACATTGTGGATACCATGCTCTCCCCCACGTCCCCGGGGTGGCTCAGCGCCCTCTTGACGCCTTCAAGCTCTGGAAGCAGCTGGGCGTCCACCGACTCGCCTCCTGTCTCGTCTAGCACCCTAGAAAAGTCCATGAGTTTACCGTGCAGCCCGGCGAAGTCTATCTTAGCATCGACTCCGTTCTCTTTGATGAACTTGTACCTGCCGTAGACATCGGGGCAATTCAGGGACTCCAAGGCAAGCCTGTTTATGCTTCCGGCTTCAGGGGACTCCGCGAGGACCCGCATCACTAAGGCGTAGGCCAGCGTCCAATCGTTGTTGAACCCTCCTCTCTGCTTATACGCGGAGTTCAAAGCGCCGTCGAAGAGGGACTCGGGCAGCGTCCTGCCCGTGAACGCCTCCACAAGGAAGCGCGTGGTCTCCGCCACGGCCTTGACGTAAGACTCGCTGATGTCGATGAGCACGCCGTCGCAGTCGAAGACGATCACGTCGATTCGCCTGATCTCGCTCAGTTTGTCGGCGCGGACGTAGGCCGACTGGCTGCCTAGCCGGTACTCGATATAGTTGGGTTTCAACACACCACTTCACTCAGGATCTGCAGGGGATCAGTTGCCTGCTTCCTAGGCACCTTATGGCGTACAACTACTTTACCTATTTCACGCTTCAAGCCGTATGGCGTTGTCTCCGGTTGACGCGATCATCCCGCCGGTCATTGTAGCGTCAGGGTTTGGAAAACCTTTATACGCATAAACGCTGTTCAGAGGGGTGCATTAGGCGGCTCTAGACGGAGCAAGGATGAAGAAAATGTCCAAGAGAACAGTGATCGACGGAGACAGCCTCATACTGGGCAGACTGGCTAGCATGGTCGCCAAGAGGCTTCTCGCGGGCGAGGCCATAGACATAGTCAACGCCGAGAAGATCGTCGTATCGGGTAAACGCAAGATGATCATAGACACGGAGAAGGAGTTCCTCAACGTGGGAGGGCACGGCAAGGGCCCCACCCACTACAGGCAGCCCCACAGGATGGTGCGCAGGACCATCAGGGGGATGCTGCCCCACAGGAAGAGCCACGGCAGGAACGCATACAGCCGCCTCAAAGTCCACATAGGCGTACCCAGGGAGCTGGAGGCCGCCGAGAAGCAGAGCATCCCAGAGGTCCACTCGAGCAACCTGAACCGCAGGTTCGTGACCGTAGGAGAGATCGCCGAAGCCATCGGCTGGAAGAAGTGAGATAGATGTCAAGTAGAAGAAGGTCTGTTCTGGCCGTCGGGAAACGCAAGACGAGCAAGGCGAGGGTCGTCATCTCGGAGGGCAAAGGCAGGATAAGGATCAACAACACGCCGATACACCTAGTCGAGCCCTGGATAGCACGTGAGAAGATAATGGAGTCCTTGAGGCTTGCAGGCGACTACGCGGGTAAGGTGGACATAAAGGTCAAGACACACGGAGGAGGCGTCATGAGCCAAGCAGAGGCGGTCAGGATGGGCATCGCCCAGGGCCTCGTCAAATATACCAGAAGCAAGCGTCTCAGAAATAGGTACATAGAGTACGACAGGACGATGCTAGCGGGCGACGCCCGCCGCAAGGAGTCAAAGAAGTTCGGCGGCCCAGGCGCGAGGCGCAGGAAGCAGAA
>DAOVEE010000218.1 GCA_030669135.1 Candidatus Bathyarchaeota archaeon
CCACCAAGATTAACTGTGAATTAACAAGGTTGTAGTCAAGCACGCAATTACGCACGAAAAGGCTTTCTAATTAGACACAAAGCTTTCACTTTTCTATTGGAGTAGGGTTACTAGGACAACGCCGGCTACGACTGTTATACAGCCCAGCACCGTTCTCGCGGTTATCTTCTCCTGCCCCCGCAGCAGCAGCCAAGTCAACACCAGGCTGATCAAGGGGTAGCTGAACACTATGGTGCCCACGACGCTGACGGTGCCCATGTTCATGGCCTTCATGATGGCGACCCAGCCGACGCCGCCCACGAGCCCCGCGGCCACGTAGTAGAAGAGGCTCCGGCGGGGAGCAGCCAGGTCCCCCGTCTGCCCCGATGCCAGCAGGTACCCCGCGAAGAGAAGGAGCCCCGAGAGGGTGCTGCTCTGGGCCCCCAGGACGCTGTGAGGCTGCACGTTGAGCCCCAGCTTACGGAAGACGTTGGAGGCGGCGTAGAACGTGGCGCTCAGCACAGGGGCCACGAGGACTCCGCCGCCCACCCGGCCCAGGCCCTCGGAGCCGCTGATGAGGTAGACCCCCGCCACCACCAGGGCGGCGCCCGCGACCACGGTGACCAGCATGGGCTCCCCCAGGAACACGATGGCCAGGAGAGTAGAAATGAGGGGGCTGGAGCCCACCACGGCGCTGGTGTTAGCCACCCCTATCACCCGCATGGACCTGAAGTTCAGGAGCCGGGCGACGCAGTTGGCGAGGGCGCCGCTCACCACGAAGTACGCCAACGCGGTCCAGCTCACCGGCGGCAAGTCCCAGAGGAGCAGCGCAGACAGCACCGTCACCTGGCTGAGGGCCATGTAGAGGTTGGCGGCGTTGGGGTTGCTGTCCCTCATTCCCATGGCGGCGAGCACGGCGCTGAGGGCGTTGCAGAACGCCGTGAGGACGCTGTAAGCGACGACGAGCATATATTCGAGTCCGCCAGTGCCGCTATAACAGTTGCTAGTGAAGGAACAGGGCCTTTCAGCTTGGCTCAGCGCGTCCCAGACACCCGGGCGCCGGCTCACTCCTTGATGTAGACGCAGGTCAGGTTGTCCTTGGCCAGGTAGAGGAAGAACGCGGCCCCCGGGTTCTCGGCGGCGTGCCGCCGGAAGGCGTCCTGCTGGTCGGCGTCCGAGATGATGGTGTCCTCCGTCTCGACCTCGATGATCATGGTGCTGTCGTTCCTCCGGGCCCAGATATCCGGCATGAACTCCCCGATGTAAGCCGGCTTCGGCCAACCAGAGACATGGGCCTCCACCATCCACCCGTCGAGGGAGAGCCTCCGAGCCAGCTTGTCCACACACACGTCGTGGGCGGTCTGGTTCTCTCTACGGGAGACTAACAAGCATACTCCCCATGGACCTCTTCCTCAACCCGTTATATTTAACCTACGGTTTCGGCAAGGACAGGCGCTAGAGTTTCACCATGTTCGATACCCAGCCGGGGAACCTGTAACCCGGCCTGTAGACGGAGACGTGGCGCCTGCCCAGAAACTCCTCGTGCTTCCACTCCAGGCCCCGCTCCTCCAGCACACGCCTGAAGACCTCCTCCCTGCCCTCTAAGACGCATTCCCTGATCATGAGGTGCCACCCAGAGTCGTCGGGGTCGAGAGGGTTAGGTATGTTCGTGCACGAGTCCCCGCCGAACCCCAGCGCCAACCCGGCGTCGTTGAGCGCCCCGAAGAGCGCCTCAACCTCCTCCAAGTCCACGCCTGAGCCATCCACCCCGCCCCATATAACGAAGCCGCAGGTGAATAGGCGGGAGAGGAAGCCGAACGTCGAAGCGAGGCCCATGCACAGCATCCTCGCCGCCCCACACGGAGCCCGGCACCCGCCTACCCCGCCCTTGGAAAACGTTTTACACTAGCACAACTAAAATTATGCATGTCTGATATCAGTTTCAACATCCAGCCGGTGGAGAAGAAGCCAGACAGGAAAAAGTCCCAGCACAGGACCGGGAGCAAGTACGAGCCCATCGTCACCGCCTTCCTAGAGTCAGAGCACGACATGGTGAGGGTCGACGGCACAGGCATAGAGGCCAACTACCTCTCAGGGCAGCTCAAGAAAATCATAACCGTAAAAGAAGTCGACTCGGTCCAAGTCTCGGTGCGAAACAAGGAAGTCTACCTCGAGAAAAGATAGCCCATCCAAAGAACAGATGAGCAAAAAAAGGGTGAAGACCACCCCTATCTTTTAATCAGGGCAGACTCAAGCAGCCTCCGCTCAGTCACGATCCCGATTAGCCTCCCCTCCTCCATGACCGCCAGCCTCCTTATGCCCTTGAAACGCATCAAGTCCAGTGCTTGCTTGGTGGTCTTATCGGCATCTATGCTCGCGAGCGGCGTGGTCATCACGTCCCTGACCTGAATCAAGTCCATCATCTTCCTGGGCTTAACCACCCTCTCCAGGACATCCTTCTCCGTGATCATCCCGATGGCTCTACCGTCTTCGACGACGATGACGGCGCCGATGTCCATCTCCGACATCTTGAGGACGACCTCGGCGACTGGGTCCGACGGCGATGCAGTCGGCGGATCGGTCCTCATGTTACTACTAACTGGATTCTTAAGCAGCTCCTCAACGTAGCTCAAGATTCTTACACGTTGATCTCATGCACATACTACTTAAAATACGTAGAGGGAATAACGGCCCAACGCCGATGAAGGCACAGCCCCGACCGACGAAGCGACGACGACAGCCCATCAGCCACACATACACGGACGCCCCCGACACCAGCAACATATATCACCCATGGCGCACGCCA
>DAOVEE010000092.1 GCA_030669135.1 Candidatus Bathyarchaeota archaeon
AATGAGGGATCGACGAGACACCAGGAGAGACATGAACGGAAACCCCAGAAGATGGTCTTGGCGGCGGTGGCGGGCTTCCCGGACCTAGAGAACTTCGACGTGGCGAGGGCCCTCTTCCCAGACGCGTTGCACATACTTCTCCCAGCCGCCCAGATTCTGGAGGACCCGGAGGGAAGCAAACAAGTATCCTACTTCACGGAGGCGGTCAAGGAGGCTGGAAAACAGATCGTCGCCAAAGGCACCGTCGACGAAGACGTGAAAAAGAAGCTCGTCGTCGATTACTCTCCCGAAGTAAAAAACATGATCAGGGAGAAGGCAAACAAGTACTTCGAGGCGCAACTGAGGGAGGAGTAACTTCCCCTTGTTTTTTATGTCGGGACACAACGGATATTTGGTGTGTTAATTGGCAGCGGATCTGGTTGTCAAGAACTCTAGACTCGTCAGCCCAAGCGGAATACTCGATGCCGGGGTGGCGGTCAAGGATGGAGTCGTCGTGGCTGTCGCCCGAGACGTGCACCTGCCCAAAGCGGACAAGGTGATCGACGCGAAAGGCAACTATGTCCTACCGGGGTTGCTGGACGGACACGCCCACACGTTTCTCCCTCCCGAGACCGCTGAGACGGGAATGAAGGCAGCAGCCAAAGGCGGAGTCACCACCATGCTGGAGATGCCTGGCACCCAGATGGGCTGCTTCGACATCGAACAGTACAGGGAAAAGAAGGCGATCATGGAGAAAGCCGCCCACGTGGACTTCTGCATACACGCGGGCTGCGCCGCCGGCTACCCCGACGGCACCCTCACAAAGATGTGGGAAGCGGGGGCCACCGGCGCCAAGTTCTTCATAAGCAGCGCCGGCCCCAAATGGCCACAGACCTTCGACGGGTACGTCATCGACCGATTCAAAGAGCTCGCAACGTGCGGTGGACTGGCTCTCATCCACGCCGAGAACGACAACATCCTAAGGGACAACCTGAAGAAGCTCAGAGAGGCTGGCCGCAGGGACTACGCCGCCCACCTGGAGTGCAGACCCAGGGTCGCCGAGGTGGAAGCCGGCAGAAGGATGATCGACTACCTAAAGATGACGGGCTGCCGCGGCTTGATAGTCCACACCTCGGTCCCCGAGACGGTCTGGTACAGCGCCGAGGCCCGGATGGATGGCGCCGAGACCTACGTCGAGACCTGCCCCCAGTACCTTTACCTCACCGAGGACAACGTCAAGGAGAGGGGCCCCTGGCAAAAGTTCGCGCCTCCGCCCCGCACAAAGGCGGACAAAGCCGAACTCAGAAGGCTTCTACAGATGGGGTGGATAGACACTGTGGCGACGGACCACGCCCCCTACGGCAAGGATCGCAAGGAGGCTGGGCTCGAAGATATCTTCGAGGCCCCCAACGGCATTCCAGGGCTGGAAACCTACCTGCCTCTCCTCCTAAACGGCGTAAACGAGGGCTGGCTCAGCCTTGAGAGGCTAGCCGCGGTGTCATCGGAGAAACCCGCCATGGTGTACGGCATCTATCCGCGTAAGGGCGCTTTGAAGATAGGCTGCGACGCCGACATGGTCATCGTCGACATGAAACGCAGAGTCAAGCTCAGCGACGATACCCAGATCACGGCCTGCGGCTGGACACCCTACGACGGCATGACCGTCCAGGGTTGGCCCACCACCTCGATACTCCGCGGAAACGTCGTCATGGAGGATGATCAGGTGCTGTCGAAGAAAGGATCGGGCAGGTTCATACCCCGTCTCGACGCGTGATGTCTTTTTTCCTGCTCGGTCTCCGTTTGAGCTCGGTGCCGCATATTGGGCAGACATCATCGGGCTGAGGCTCTGCGTACTCTCGGTGGCAGCCCGGACAGTAGAGAGTCCATTTGAACTGTCTCTTGATGCCCGGAGTCGCCAGGCCCCTATACCTAAGCCCGAGGGCGTCCGCCATGTTCTGAACAGAGTAGTCGTCGGACACTATGACCGGCTCCAACTCGTTGTCACTGAGCTGTAGCCCGAGGGCCAGAACCTGTTTATCTGTCGCCGATAGGGCTTGGGACTCCCCCATCCTCAGCGACTCGTCCTCCACAATGCCCAGATAGCTCTCATCGGGCTCCACGACCTTGAGCCTCCCCGTGGACTCTATGCTCCTGAGCCGAGCCGCGATGAACCCGTATCTCAGCTCCTCGACGACGAGGGGCACCGTGTACGCGGTTTCGTTCTGGGGGTCGAGCCCCTGTATGAAGGCCGAGGAATCCAGTATGAGCGCGTACAACCTGGGCTCACTTGGACTGGATGGTTAATATCCGTTTCTGGATGCGGCTGTAGAACGACCTGAACCTTATGAAACGGGTCATACGTTCGCTCGCGTAGCATTCTATCGTATTAAACGGCTGCAGTGGGTGGAGAGACCGCCCATCGATGATGGCGATAGCCTCCGCCCTGGGCTTGAGGAGCTCAAGAGTTATTATGGAGTCGGGCGGCACCACGATGCTCCTGAAGTAGCTGTAAGGGCAGACCGCAGTGATGGAGAAGCCGTCGATGCCCGGAGCCAGTACGGCGCCTCCAGCCGACATGTTGTAGGCGGTGGAGCCGGCGGGTGTGGACACTAAGATCCCGTCGGCCTGCACGTCTATTATGTGCTCCCCGTCGACCCTCAGCCCAAGCAGAACCATTTTGGAGGGTAGATGCGAGGCAATCAACACCTCGTTCAGGGCGTCTGGGAAGCTCCCCTCAAGCTGGAGACACCTGCTGCTCACCTTCATGCTCTCCTCTATGAAGTAGTCGCCTTCCAGGATCTTGTCGAGCGCCCACTCGGCCTCGGGGACCGTGACCTCGCTTAGGAAGCCTCTGCGGCCCATGTTAACGCCCAGGATGGGGGTCTCGGGGGTTTTCATCTCCATCGCGGTCCTGAGTATGGTGCCGTCGCCGCCGACCGTGACCATGAAGTCGCCCTCCATATCGGAGAGATTCGTGTTATTATCTTCCAGCTCGAGGGCTGACGCCGTATTGGTCTCGACGCTGACATCCACTCCACGTTCGCCAAGATAGTCTATGATGCGCCTCGTAAGCGAAAGGGCGTTGGGGATATCGGTACGTGAGACGATGCCCGCCTTCATGCCGGTCCCTCTTGGAGTAGACACACCGCTTTTAAACCCTGCACCTTTCACCTCAGCCTCCACCCATACTCCCCGAGAAGTGGCACGTACACCACCTTCATGAGGCTGCGCTCAGAGACGCGCCCCGACTCATCCTTCTCCAGCAGAAGCATGTCCTGGCCAGTATACCTGTCTCCTCCCACAGGGCCCACGAGCTTACCCGGGGCTCTCAGCTGCTCGACGAGCGGCGGCGGGACCTTGGGGCTCGCCGCGGTGATGCTTATCGCGTCGTAGGGGGCGTCCTTGGCGTAGCCCACGGACCCGTCGCCTAGAACCAGCTTCACGTCCCCGTAACCAGCCCGCTCAAGGTTCTCGCGGGCGAACTCGCAGGTGACGGCGTTTATCTCTATCGCCACGACGAGACCCGTCTCCCCCACGAGCTCCCTGGCCAAGGCTGCGCCGTACCCTGAGCCCGCCCCTACCTCGAGGAGCCTCATCTCCTCCCTTAGCCCCAGGGGCTCGTAGCTCACTGGGTACATGTAGGGGGCGCTGATGGTCTGCCTGCCGTCCCCAGGGATGGGGAAAGGCTGGTCGTTGTAACTGTACTGCCTGTACCGGAGGTCCATGAACTCCTCCCGGGGCACCCGTAGCATGGCCTCGGCCATGGCTTGGGACCTGACATATCTGGCTCTGGTGTACCGCTTTACCATCTCTTTACGCTGCTCGGAGAAACTCGGCATATGGTCTCACCTCTGAAAAACGTCTCGCCGTATAAAAGAATGGCATAAAAATGGTTAAGGGGTGACTACGACGCCGGCCTTACGGAGCTCCTGTATCTGCTCGTCGGTGTAGCCCAGCATCTCCTTGAGGACCTCGGCGGAGTGCTCGCCCAGCAGGGGCGCCGCCAGCCTTATCTCGCCGGGTGTCGCGCTCATCTTCAGGGGGAACCCTGGCATACGCACCTTTCCGGCGGTCTTATGCTCGACCTCGACGATGATGCCCCGCGCCTTGACATGAGGGTCCTCGATGGCCTCGTCGATCTGAAGTATAGGAGCCACAGGGACGCTCACAGCCACAAGGGCGTCGACTACTTCACTCACCTTCTTTTCCCCGACCCAGTTCTCTAGGGCCGTGCGGCCCATGCCCAGATCATCAACGCCCATGGCCATCATCAGCCTCTGGTGCATGTTGGGATCCGCCGCCACGTAAACGTAGCCGTCAGTGGCATGGAACACCCCGAAGGTCGAAGGCCCCATTATCCTATCTAAACTGCGCTCCCACGGGAGTTTACCGCTGAGAGTGTATCCCGTGATCTGGACCCCTGTCTGCGCCAGCATACAGTCCAGCTGGGACACGTCGATGAGCTGCCCCTCCCCAGTCTTGTCCCTGTGCCTGATGGCGCCGAGGATGCCGACGACCGCCCATAGACCAGGGTCTAGGTCGCCGTGCCAAGCGGCGGGGACGATCGGGGGCCCCTCTGGGTCCACGTTGTCACCCGTGATCCTGTACCAGCCGCTGTACGCGCCGGCGATGGGCGCGAAGCTGGGGCGGTCCTTGTATGGGCCGTCCAAGCCGAAGCCGCTGAGGCTTGCGTAGATGATGTCGGGCTTAACTTTCTTCAGGTCCTCGTAGCCTAGGCCCAGCTTGTCCATGGTGCCTCTCTTGAAGTTCTCGACGACGACGTCACACTGCTTCACCAGCTCATAGATGATCTCCTTGGCCTTGGAATCCTTGAGGTTTAGGCTTACACCCTTCTTGTTCCGGTCAAGGTAGTGGAAAACGCTGCTGACGCCGCCGAAGTGAGGCGGGTAGAGCCGCGCGATCTCGCCCCACGGGGGCTCGATCTTGATGACGTCGGCACCCATGTCGGCCATGACCATGGTGCTATAAGGTCCGAAGTACACGTGGCTGAAGTCTAGAACGCGAATATCGTCAAGCATACCCATTCAATGTTCACCGAATCTCAATAAGTCACAGGGCATCGCCTTTAAACTTTATGCGCCATAATAATTAATGGAAAACGCCTAGACTCTCTTGATATCTCCGTCAACCGAGACGATCAGGCGCTGCGTCGGAATCATCTTCCCCGACGCCTCTAGGGCGCGCTGGGCGACGACGTTCAACGCGCTGCAGCAAGGCACCTCCATTTGAGCCACCGTTAGACTCCTCACGTCGTTTCTCTTCAATATCTCTGTCAACTTCTCGATGTAGTGGTTGACGTCGTCGAACTTGGGGCACCCTATCACGACGCTCCTGTCCTTGAGCAGCCTCTGGTGGAGCGCCGGGGTAGCGACCGCGGCGCAGTCAGCCATCAGCAGCAGGTCCGCGTCCCTGAAGAACGGCGCCTTAATAGGTACAAGGTTTAACTGGATGGGCCAATGCCGTAGAGCTGACTGAGCGGATGCCTCAGCACGCTCCCGTCCCGCCGGGCTACCCTTCAGCTCCTGGACTTGGGATGCCGGGCAGCCGCAAGCCAGCGTCTCACGTGTTTTCAGGGCCTCTAGGTGTTCGTGGACCGCCTCCTCGTCGAACTCGGGGGCTTTGCGTTTTATGGTGGTTATAGCGTCTTGGGGACAGTGGCCAAGGCAGGCCCCAAGCCCGTCGCAGTAGGCGTCGTTCACTATCCGGGCTTTGCCGTTTATGATCTGGAGGGCGCCTTCTGCGCAGTTGGGGATGCATTGGCCGCAGCCGTTGCACTTCTCCTCGTCTATATGGACGATGTTTCGCGTAACCATGACATACACCAATGAACATTATTTCATATGAATATTGTTTCATATTATGATTTAAAGGTTATTGCATAAGATACACAAAGAAATAAAGACCCAGTTAAGCAATATGGAATGAATACCAGTGACGGAGAAGGGCAGACTAGGGAAGCTCTTGGCGTCGCTGAAGAGCCTCCCACGCAACATCAAAGAAGGGTTACTCGCATACGAGAGAAGCTACAGTCAGGGAGTGGAGAAGTTCGGGGTCTGGTGGAAGGTATTCCATTGGAGCATGTGGCTCTTCATACTAGTCTTCTTGGGCACAGCAGTCATCGCCTTCGTCTACTTCCTGCCCAAGATGGAGATAATAAGATACATCTAGACCGCCTTCCAGAGACTGTCCCCCACGTAGTGGAGGTTCTCTATCACCTTGCCTTTCCTGCTAGCCTCAATGTCAGAGGAACTTTTCAGAGCCTTCCCGATGGCCAGCGCCTTGCCGTGGGTGACGTCTCTCACCACGACGAGGTCGCCCATCTCGAAAGAGTCCATGTCTGTGATCCCGGGGGCCATGACGTCTGCTCCGTTGCAGACGTAGGGTATGGCCCCCATGTCCACGACCACCCTGGGCAGCCTGTTTACGTGGCTGCCGCCTAGAAAGGGGTAAAGGGCGTCGCCGTCCCTCACGAACTCGACGACGTCGTCCAGCAGGTAGACGGTTACATCCTCCGGCTCGGCGGACTCGACCCGCTCGGCGATAATCTCGCCGAACATCGATGAGAGTTCAGCGACGAGTTTCTTTGCCGTCTTCCTCTTCAGCGATTTTCTCTTTCGTAACATCGGCTTACAGCAGAATGTGGGCGGGGTAATAAAAGGTGGAGGTTAGAGGCTCGCCTTGAAGGCGTTGAGCCGCTTCACTGCCTCTTTCAGAATCGGGACGGGCTTCACCAGGGGCACCCTTATGAACCCGTCGGCGCCGAAGCGGCTGCCCGGGCTCAGACGGACATTCTGGCTCTCGTTGAGCTTCTCTAGGAACTCCGTGCTGCCCATGCCTGTGCTGCGGACGTCGAACCAAGCGTAGAACGCTCCCTCGAACATGTGGCATGGCCACCCTAAGTCGTCCACTGCTTTGACGAAGTAGTTGCGCCTCTTCTCGTACTCGGCGCGCCGCTCGTCCACGTACTTGAAGTCGCCGCGTAGACATGCTATGCCCATCCTGAACACGAAGGTCGCGGGCCGGGGAGCCGTCATGCCCCTGATCTGGTTCGCCTTCTCCAGGTACATGTCTGGGACGATGTCGTAGCCGAGCCTCCAACCCGTCATGCTGAAAGTCTTGCTGAAGCTCATGATGC
>DAOVEE010000293.1 GCA_030669135.1 Candidatus Bathyarchaeota archaeon
GCCCGGGATAGCGTCGGGGCTCATGGAGGCGTCCATCGTCTTCGAGATACTGGGCTGCACCGTTGAGGTGCTAGCCGAGGACGGCGACGCCGTGGAGCCGGGCCAGACTCTCTTGGAGTTGGAAGGCCCCGCGGCGGCGATACTGTCAGGGGAGAGGACGGCTCTGAACATAGTCGGCAGGATGGCCGGGATAGCCACCACCACTGCAAGGATCGTTAACGAGGTGAACGAGGCTAGCCCCGGGACACGCGTGGCCGCGACACGGAAGACACTGCCTGGGCTGCGAGACCTCGACAAGAGGGCCGTGGAGCACGGCGGCGGCGACACCCACAGGTTCAGGCTGGACGACTGCGTCCTCATAAAGGACAACCACCTGGAGCTGGTGCCGTCGGTCACGGAGGCGGTGCTCAGGGCCCGTGAGGCGGTGAGCTTCACCAAGAAGATCGAGGTCGAGGTGCGTTCCTTGGAGGATGCCGAGGAGGCCGCCCTCGCAGGGGCGGACATAATAATGTTCGACAACATGGCTCCATTGGAGATGCGTAGATGCCTCACCGAGCTGGAGGAGAGAGGGCTGAGGAAGGGCTTCATATACGAGGCTTCAGGCGGGATAACCCCCGAGAACGCGGCGGACTACGCCGCATCCGGCGTGGACGTCATCAGCCTGGGCGCCCTCACCCACAGCGTCAGGAGCCTCGACGTGAAGCTTGAGATAGAGATGATGTGATTGGGGCTTAACGAACTTCAGCGCAGCATACTCGAGCTCAAGGAGGAGAAGAACGCCGTCCTCCTGGTCCACAACTACCAGGTGCCTGAGATACAGGAAATCGCGGACTACCTCGGCGACTCGCTGCAGCTCTGCAGGCTGGCCCAGCGCGTGGAGAACGCGGAGCTCATCGTCTTCTGCGGCGTGGGCTTCATGGCGGAGACCGCCGCCATACTCAACCCAGACAAGAAGGTGATAATCCCGAGCCAGAAGGCGCTCTGCCCCATGGCCGCCATGCTCCCCATAGACATACTCAGAAAAGCCAAAGACAGACACCCGAAGGCCCCGGTGGTCCTCTACGTGAACACCCTCGCCGAGGCTAAGGCGGAGGCGACGGTGGTCTGCACCTCGTCGAACGCCGACAGGATCGTGGCGAGGCTGAGCGCCGACGAGGTGATCTTCGGCCCAGACAGGAACTTGGCCCATTATGTGGAGAGACGGGTGCCCGACGTGGAGCTGGTGGTGGTCCCCGAGGACGGCTACTGCAGCGTCCACAGATTTATAGGCAACGGCAACGAGGCCATGGAGCTGAAGCGACGACACCCCGGCGCCGAGGTATGGGCCCACCCCGAGTGCGAGCCCGAGTTCCAGGACAGGGCCGACTACGTTCTGTCAACCGGCGGGATGGCGAGGCGGGCCGTGGAGTCAGACGCCACGGTCTTCATCGTGGGGACCGAGCAGGGACTCATCGACAGGCTGAACCGCGAGCACCCCCACAAGACCTTCCTGCCTGCGAAGAGGAACTCTGAGTGCGCCGCCATGAAGCGCATCGACCTAGAAAATCTCTACGAGGCGCTGCTCAAGGAGCAGCACGTGGTGACAGTGCCCGAGGACACGGCAGACAAGGCACGGAGAGCCA
>DAOVEE010000178.1 GCA_030669135.1 Candidatus Bathyarchaeota archaeon
GCATCTTCTTGGCGACGCAAACCTTCAGGTTGAACTTGGAGGCGACGCCGGTGGGAGTGATGGCCTTCATCCCCTTCAGGGCGCCCATTACCTCATCGCTGGTGGCGTCAGGTATCTCGACGGCGCCGATGATCTTTTTTCTCTTCTCCTTGGCTTTCTGGTCCGTCTTATCCTTCGCCGACTGCTGCTTCTCCATCTTCTTCAAGCTTTTCTTGCCTGGCATGACGTTTTCACTGTTGAAAAGACTGGGTGTCCCTGATAAACCCTGCGTCTAGAAGTACTTCTTGATCTCCTCGACGGTCAGAGTCTTGAATTTTTGTTCTATGGATATCGTGGAGATGTTCAGGTCTTCGGGTGTGAGTTCCTCGTCAGCTGCCTCCTTGAGGGACTCTATGGCGAGGGCCGTGGCCTCATCGAGGTTCATGCCCTCCCTGTACTGCTCGTGGAGCACCTTCATGGCCTTCTCGCTGTTGCGGCCTATGGCGTGGGCCTTGTGGCCGCGGTAGCTACCGCTGGGGTCCGTCGAGATGAGGCTGACCCTGTGGTTGTCGACGCCGCCGAAGATGATGCTGACGCCGAAGGGTCTGACGCCCGAGTTCTGGGTGTAGGTCTGGAGGAGGTCGCCGACGCTGCTGGTGAGGCTCTCGATGTCCACCGGCTCGTCGTAGGTCATCCTGTTGCCCTGGGACACGTACCTGGCCTGCCGGACGAGCACCCTAGCGTCGGGGCTCAGGCCGGCGATGGCTACGGCGACGTGCTCATCGATCTGGTATATCTTCTTGCTGTTTATCTGGGCCGCCAGCCTGCTCTGTTTGGGCTCGATGGCGGCCAGGACGACGCCCTCGGGGCTCTTGACGCCGACTATGGGGCTGCCCCTCTTGACTAGCTCCAGCGCGTACTCGACTTGGTAGATGCGTCCCTCGGGGGAGAATATGGTTATGGCTCCGTCGTACTCTCTTCCACGTGACAACCTGTTCAGCCCTGTGTTATCTATTGGAATGAAACCGGCTATTTAAACCCAAGGCTTCTATGTTTAGCACGATCTTTCAATTGGACTCGAGGTTTTTTCAACTCATAGTACAGATGAGCGCAGGAGGAGAGATTGAATGAAAGTCTCCAACGTCAAACGCTTCTCCGTGGCCGATGACCACGTCATCCCCTTAAATCTCTCGTCTTGACATAGTCCACGGCATTCGTGTGCTCGTCGATCACGACATGATAGATTTCTCGGGCTCTTTCGACCGATATGAAGCCGTTCACCACGTCGCTCCTGACGAGCTCTGGGTCTCTCTCCTTTGGGTCTCCCCATCCTCCGCCTCCAGCCGTCTCGATGACGATACGGTCACCAGGGCTCAGAAGGACGCCCTGAAACTTCGAGGGAATCGACACTACGTCATTGTTTCCATGTTTCTTGTAGTACCTCGAGCCTCTGGCTTCGTGCCCTCCCTCCATGCCCCACGGCTTTATCCTCGCTCTGTCACCTCTGCCTCCGAGCGTTGCTGTATGGCCGATAGCCTCGATCTCTCTCGTTATGCCGACTCCTCCGCGGTGTTTGCCGGCGCCCTCGCTGTCCATGATGACGCCGTACCTGTGTATTCTGAGCGGGTACGCGATCTCGATGGCTTCCACGGGGGCGTTCATAGTGTTAGTCATGTGGGTGTGGGTCGCGTCCAAGCCGTCCATGTCTTTCATGGCTCCCCATCCACCCGCATACGTCTCGATGTACCCGTAGAATCTTCCTGAATTGGGGTCGACCCCCTTGATGTTAAGGGCGTTCATGGTCCCCGTTGAGGCTGCGCAGATCCTGTCGGGGGTGATCTCGGCGAAGGCCCCGAGGATGACGTCGACGATCCTCATGCAGGTAACAGAGTTCGCGTAGGCCACCGCAGCCGGGTAGGAGGCGTTCACCAGAGAGCCCTCTGGGGCAACCGTTTGAAGGGGGTGATACACCCCCTCGTTGCTGGGCACGTCCGGGTCGAGGAGGGCCTTCACGACGTAGCCGGCGCAGGCGAGGGTCACGGGTAGAGGCGAGTTTATTGGCCCCGTAGTCTGAGGGTCTGTGCCGGTGAAGTCCATGGTGATCCTCGGGCCCTCGACTGCGACCGTGACTCTGATCTTCACTAGCTCCTCTGACACTCCGTCTCCCTCGATATAGTCCTCGAAACTCGCTCTCTTCTCTGGGAGCCGGGAGATGGCTGACTCGAGCCGCCTCCCGCTGTACCTGATCAGCTCCTCCATGTGCGTCCCCACCTCACCAGCCCCCTCCCTGGCAAACATCTCCTTGAGCCTCGCGGCGCCCCTCACGTTGGAGCCGACCTGGGCCAACAGGTCTCTTCCCACCTCCTCAACTCTCACGTTGCTCTTCACGAGGCCCAAAATCTCGGAGTCCAGCACGCCGCCCTTGACGAGTTTAACGGGGGGTATCCTGATCCCCTCGTCCAGCGCCTCGACGGCGACATGCCCCTTGTGCTCGCCGATGTCGGCGTGGTGCGCCAAGTTCCCGACGACCGCCGCGGTCTCGCCCTCGTGGAAGACGGGGGAGACGACCATCAGGTCCCACGTGTGTGAGCCTGTGATGAAAGGGTCGTTGCATAGCAGCGCGTCCCCTGGGTTGAGCTCTATGGACTCCTCCTCGCAGTAGCCGAGGATGGCTTTGACCGCCGACGGCATTATGCCGAGATGGAGGGGGATGTGCTCTGCCTGCGCCGCCAGCTCACCATGCTTCGTGTAGATGGCGCAGGAACAGTCCCTCCTGTCCTTGATGTTTGTGGAGTACGCGGCGCGTATGAGCACGGCGCCCATCTCCTCGGCGATCGAGAAGAACGCGTTCTTCATGACCTCTAGCCGCGTGGAGTCGACGCTCATCTGCTTCTCCCTCCCTTGGCTAGGATAAGATTACCATAACCATCTACTGTTCCAGCGTAGCCGTCGTTCACCACCGTCGTAGTGTCCCACTCCTCAACGACGCAGGGGCCATGCACAACGTTTCCCGGCTTCAACAGGTCTCTGTCATACACGCTGCATCGAACCCAGCCCTCATCGTTGAAGTGGACGCGCCTCTCCCCTTTTGGGGTCACGTCTGCGTCGCCGCTTGGACGCTCCCTCGACTCTATCACTGGCTTGGGCCTGACGCCCATGGCGACGAGCCTGTAATTTACGATGGCGACCTCTTCCCCAGGCATCGAGTACCCGTAATGCTTCTCGTGAACGCCGTGGAACCTGCTGACCATCTCCTCTAGGCTTTGAGCGCCATGCACAGCGACGTTGAGCTCGTGGCTCTGGCCGGCGTAACGCATGTCGAGGGACCTCGTCATTCTCCTGTCAGCGGGTGGGACGTTGTCTCTCTCCAGCTGCGTGTGTCCACGTTCTTCAAGCTCAGCGAAGATACCTTCAACCCGGTTCCAGCTCGTCTCAGAGCACAGCGAGTAGCTTGTCCTAACGTAGTTGTGGACGAGATCAGCCACGAGGAAGCCGAAGGCAGAGAACACCCCAGGCGACGGGGGG
>DAOVEE010000131.1 GCA_030669135.1 Candidatus Bathyarchaeota archaeon
TCTCAAGGTGACGCATCAGCGACGCGAAGTCGTCTTCAGGGTAGACGTAGCCGCCTTCCCCATAATCCAGGGGCTTGACTTCCATGTCGCAGAGGTAGAAGACGTGGGTCTCGTTGCCCGCCTCCCTCGCGCCGGCGAGTATCTCCTCCACCAGCCTCGCTGTGTGCCCGTCGCGGCGGGGGCCGCCGACTATGCCGATAACCTTCATGCGGAATATGGAAACGGAGTGGGTTAAGAAGCTTATTCAAGCCAAGACACGGCGCCCGGAACCCTGTCCAGCAGCTCCTCGTGGCCGTGCCACCTCTGGTTGCTCTTAAGGGTCTTCAACAGGCATCCTGTGAGCCAAACCTTCAGGGGGGTCTTCTCCCCCAGGGTCTCCGCCGTCTCTTCGTCGATGGCCTGGGCCTCCTCCTCGTCGACGTACAAGGCGTCGATGTCTGCCCACGGGTTAACGGGGGGCAGGTCCGCCAGCCAAGAGTTCAGCGCGTCGCAGTACGCCAGAACGTACTCCTCGCTGAATCTGCGGAACAGCTTCCTCGCTTCCCCGGTCTCCATCCCCGAGGTGCAGAAGAGGGTCGCCTCCGTCTGTTGAGAGAAGCAGCACTGGCCGGACCCCTGCTCACAGCGGAAACAGTGGAAAGGCCGTCCCGTGGGCGGCGCATCTTCATACGCTAAGTCGCCATGGGCGCTGCATAGCTCTCTGAAGGACTTGGTCTCGGGCTCTCCCCGGGCGAGAACGTCGGCAAGCCACGACACGGTTCCCCTGCTGTCTGAACCTATCTGCTTCACCAACAACGAGTACTTCTTCTCCAGGGGGCTCACGGGCTCGTCTCCCCTCAACGCCTTCCTCAGGACTCTTGAAAAGTTGAGGGCCACGCGTCGACCCTGCTCCGCTAGTAGCTTCTCAGAGTGTACGCCTAGCTTCGTCAGTAGTCCCCTTCCCTCACAGCCCATGTTACTGGCGTCTAGAAGTTTCTCCGCACCAATGTTACTGATAATGATCTCTACACTACTGGGGAAGAGGGGGTGGTACCTGCAGAGCTCCGCCATCTGTGCCCTCACGAGCCGCTGATCATCGCTGAGGGCTGGGAGGGTTACCTGAAGCTGGTTAAGTCTCTGCACCTCGTCGTCCCACTTGGCTGGGTCGTCGCTGATCGAGACGTTGAACCAGAGGCCCCAGCATCCTCCGCCGCTCCCGGGAGAGAGTAAGGTGACTCCGTCTTCCTCGGATAGAACCATCTCGAAGCCCCGTGGGACATACGGGTAGGCCATGAGTCGAGGCAACGGGGGTCACAGAGATATTGTGTGTCGTGTTTAAGATGTTTCTCAACGCCCAGTATAGCTTATATTAGGAACCACGATGTTTGCCTTGAATCAAGTTGAAGAGGTACAACGTCGAAGGCAGCTGGCCGGCCCTGGTGACTCCGTTCACGGAGAAAGACGAGGTCAACTACGATGTGCTCAGACGGCTAGTGAACTTCCACGCCGAGAACCGTAGCAACGGCATACTCCTGATGGGTTCGACAGGCGAGGCCATACTGTTGACGAAAGATGAGCGGGAGAAGATCATAGACGCTGTCATCGAGGAGGCGGGCGGCAAGGTCCCGGTGATGGTGGGCGTCGCCGCCGTAAGCACCAGAGACACCCTGGAGAACGCGAGGTACGCCAAGGAGGCGGGCGCCGACTGCGGCCTCGTGGTCCAGCCTCCCTACATCAAGCCCACGCAGGACGCCCTCTACCACTACTTCAAGGACGTCGCCGACGCGGTGGACCTGCCCTTCGTAATCTACAACAACCCGGAGCGGTGCGGCGTGAACGTGGAGCCCGAGACCATAGCCCGTCTGGCGCCGCACCCGAACATCGTCGCCATCAAGGAGGCGGGCCCCAACCCCTACGGCGTCATGCGAACCGTGGAGCTCACCAGGGGCGAGTTCAACGTCCTCTGCTGCGACTGCGCGTTCTATGCGTTGATCCTTGTCGTCATGGCGTCCGGCGGCAAGGGCACCAGCAACGTGACGGGCAGCATGTGCCCGAGGGAGTTCGCCGAGCTGAGCAAGCCGTGGGAGAACTACGAAGACGTTCTGAAGACCCGTGAACACCTCTACAGGCTGCTGCCTCTCACCAGGATGATGTACAGCGAGAGCAACCCCGTGCCGCTGAAGGCGGCGTTGAACATGGTGGGGGCCGATGTCGGCAAGCCGCGGAAGCCCCTCCAGGAGCTGAGCGAGGCCAACATGAAGGCCATGAGGCAGACCATGCAGCGGCTCGGGATACTGGACGAGGACAGCTACCAGAGACGGTTCTTCTCCAATAAGTAACGCCTTTTATCTAACAACCGACACCATGCAGCGAGGAGCCAGACGTGTATTCACGTGGATGCAGGGACGACCGCGACTTCGAGGAGATAAGGCGGCTCCTCATCGAGAGCTACGCCCTGAACCAGAGGTTCCACAACTGGTGGCTGGAACGCATCGAGGGAAATAGGTACCACCGACCCGTGAAGGGCGGTTCCACCGATTGGAGAACCAACATACGGCTCTGGTTCACCGACGAGGACAAGCTCGTGGGCGTGGTGAACCCGGAGCGCCACGGCGTCGCTTTCATACAGATACATCCACATCACAGACGCCTTGAGCCTGAGATGGTGGAGTGGGCCGAGGGTAACATCGCCCACGCCGGCGTAGACGGCGTCAAGAGGCTCAGCTTCTGGGTGTACGGCTACGACGAGACACGTCAGCGGCTACTAGAGTCAAGGGGATACACGAAGACAGGCGCGTATGGGTGTACACGCAGGAGAAGCCTAAAGGTCCCCTTCCCTGAGGCTGCTCTGCCTGAGGGATACAGCCTGAGGCCGCTCACGGAGGAGGACTCGCGGCTCGTCGCCGACTCCCTCAACCTGATCTTCGGGAGAGACTTCCACACGGAGGAGGCGATCTGCAACATGTACAACGCCCCAACATTCCCCAGCGACCTTAACCTCGCGCTGTTCACCGGCGGCGGCACGCTGGCGTCGTTCGCCACGGTCTGGTACCACCCAGCCAACAACATAGGCGTCTTCGAGCCGGTGGGGATCCATCCAGACCATAGGCGGAGGGGGCTCTCCACGGTGTTAATGCACCATGCTATGAGAAAGTTGGTGGAGCTGGGCGCCGACTACGTGTACGTGGGCACGGGTTCCCGGGAGGCGCCGAACAGGCTCTATGAGTCTCTGGGCTTCAACGAAGTGGACACCAGCTACGAGTGGCGTAGAAACCTATAGTAAAAAAGATGGGAAGACTATTTCAGCTTCTTTATCAGGTGGTCGATGGTTACGGCGGGCATGCTCAGTATCTTGATGGTGCCCCGGCTGCCGAGGTCGACACTCATCTTGAAGACGGCGTCGTTGTCGGGGGCCTCCACGATGTTCACGAAGTCGTAGGGTCCGAGGACGGCGTACTGCTCCAGAACCTTGACGCCGAAGGCCTCGATCTCCTTGTTGACCTCCTTGATGCGCTCAGGCTTGCTCTTCAGAGTCTTCTGTCCATCGGGTGTCAGCGTTGATAAAAGGATGTACTTGGCCACGGTCTACACCAAGATGACGGTTGAGAGGGGCACTGATATGGGTATCGATTACATGGCTGACAGGAACACTCCATGCCCCGGCGCCGCCACGGCCTCGCCGTCAACGTAGGCCTCCACTCCCCTCACGTACGTGGCTACAGGGGCTCCTCTGGTCCTCCAGCCCTCGAAGGGCGTCCACTTGGTCTTGCCGTGCAGTCCCTCGCCCCTGATGATCCTCTGCATCTTCATGTCCACTAGGACAAGGTCCGCGTCCGAGCCCACCCTTATGCAGCCCTTACGGGGGAACTGGCCCATTACCTTGGCGGGGTTAGCCGACGCCGCGTCTATGAGCGTGCCGAGCTCAAGTACACCCTCGTTAACCTTGGTGAGGAGCAGGGGGAGCATCGTCTCGACGGCGGGCAGTCCAGGTGGCGACTCCCAGATGTTGTCCCGGCCGCGCTCCTTCTCGCCTTCAGTGTGGGTGGCGTGGTCGGAGGCGATCACCTTTATGACTCCGTCCCTGAGAGCACCCAGTAGAGCCTCGTTATCGGTCTTCCTGCGCACAGGGGTCCACTGCTGGGCGTATGGGCCCAGGCCCCGCGTGTTCTCGTGGTTGAGGAGGAGATGGTCCGGCCTAGCCTCGGCGGTGACGCCAACCATGTAATGCTTCAGCTTTCTAAGGACATTCACCGTCTCCAGCGTCGAGACCTCCCTCATGTGAGTCTTGACGCCTACGGCGTGAGAGAGGAGCACCCGCTTAGCCGCCCCGACGGACTCGGCTACGTGGGGGAAATGAGCGTTGTAGTCGTTCAGCGTCCCGCTCCCGGAGCCCCTGAGCCTCTCCGTGATGTGAACCACTAGATCCGACTCCCTGCAGTTGAGGAGGGCGAGCCCCTCTGCCTCCTTGACCCGGCTGAGGGCGTCGAGGAGGACGCCCGTGTCATCCATCCCTGTTGGCGCGTCGCCGAGCTCGTCGAACACTGCGAAGCAGTTGACGCCCATCTTCCTGAACACGGGGATATGCTCCAGCGTTTCCTCGTGGAGGGCGACGCTGAACGTGTAATCCACGGCTGCCTTACGCTGTACGAGTCTCATCTTCTCGCGGAGGGCGTCCGGCGTGCTGGTGACGGGGTTGTTGTTCGGCTCATCCACGACGGTGGTGACTCCACCTGCAACGGCGGCGCATGACCCCGTGTAGAAGTCCTCCTTGTGGGTGAAACCGGGCTCTCTGAAATGTACGTGGAGGTCAACAAGACCGGGTAACACGAGGTCACCTTTTGCGTCCATAACATGATCAGCCTCAGGCATCGACTTACCGATCTTCGCGATTTTTCCGTCTTCGACGAATAGACCACCCTCGTAGAGGCCGTCTTCGAGCCAAATATTAGCGTTAACGATGGACATGCTCTGAGTCAAGGCACAGGACACCTTCAGGGAAAAGGATCTGTGTCGCTATAAATGCTCGTCCTGTAAGGATGAGATGGAGCCCCGAGCGGGATTTGAACCCGCGGCCTACAGCTTACGAGGCTGCCGCTCCGACCACTGAGCTACCGGGGCGCCCTTGAAGTTATAAAAGAAATAGAATTTAAGAGATGTGGTAAAGAGTTGGCCGCTTATTTAGAGTAGGATATTATCCCCTTCTTCATCAGCTCATCTATCTTCTCGTCGTCGAAGCCCATGAGTTCCTTCAGAAGCTCCTTGTTGTGCTCACCTAGCACGGGCGCAGGGGTCCTCCGCACTGGCTGGATCTCCGAGAACTTG
>DAOVEE010000205.1 GCA_030669135.1 Candidatus Bathyarchaeota archaeon
AACACCATCATACTCGCGCTGCCCCTAGAGACGCTGAGAGCCGCCAGCATCGACGGAATAGCGGCGATGGCTTCCATCCAGAGCAAAAACAACCCTAAAAAAGAAGGTTAGGAGCCCAGGCCAGCAAGGTCAGGGAACCTAGACCTACACATATTTTCCAGAAACTCGTTTTCTGTGCGAACCCTATCAAGGCACCTATCGTCATGTAACCTACGACGGTGGAGACGACCACAGCCACTAATGCTCCGGCTGTCACCTGGAACCCGTCTATCAGCATCAACCCGAGGCCGGCCGCGAAGCTCGCGGGGATGCTCATGAGGAAGGAGAAGGTGAACGCCTCGTCGCCTCTGAGCCCCCTCAGGAGCATGGTCGACGTCGTGACACCTGAACGCGACAAGCCCGGTATTATCGCTAGTCCCTGGAGAACTCCCAGGGCCATTGTTTCGATCCAGCTGAGGCTGGACGCGTCCCTCTCTCCAGTCACCTCCCTATGTTTTTGCATGAGGCCCGTGGCGATGAGCGCCAAACCTGTCAGGGCGAGGAGGGACTCACCGAGAAAGGCCGAGACGTTGAGGTACATATAGATAGGGAAACCGACAGCCCCGGTGAGCCCGGTCATCACCAAGAGCCTTAACCTCATGTCTTTATCCCTCTCCGTGGCCCCGCTGAGGATGTCCCAAGACTCTTCCCTGTAGTAGACGAGGGCCGCCAGCCCCGTGCCCAGGTGGAGGAAGACTGCCAAGCCCAGGGTCTCCGAGGGGTCGAGGCCCAGCACCGAGACGAGGAACAGTGTAAGGTTCCCCTCGCTGGAGACCGGGAGCCACTCCAGGACGCCTTGGAGTACGCCTATTATGGCTGCCTCGAGTAGTGAGACCACATCTCTATGGTTGTCACGCGTAATAAAAAGTGAATCATGCCCATTACCTAATTCACACATCGTAGGTTGCACCGATTTATCAAACCGGCATGGGAGCCATGAGTATGCTTAATTATCTCGACATTGTGAGTATTCAAGACACGAGTTGAAGATAGTAGTTCTGTATGGGTCCAAGCCTAGCTCCAACAGCTTGGAGCTCGTGGATACAGCCGTCAGGCTCGGGCACACGGTTGTGGACGCCCCCACCGAGGACGTCTCCTCGTGGGTGAGCAACGAGGGGTCAAGGTTCTGGGTCGGCCGCGAGGAGGTGACAGACGCCGACATCTGCTTCCTCCGCAGCTACGGGGGCGGCTCATGCGAGCAGATAACGCGCCGCATAAGCCTCCTGGAGCACATGGAGTTCGCCGGCATCAAGGTCATCAACAGCAGCTACCCGTTCAGGCGGGCAAGGGACAAATACTCTACCCAGTACACGCTGCAGGCGAACGGGGTCCCAGTTCCCTCCACCTACACGACGGAGAGCCTCGCGAGGGCCTACGAGAAGACCACGAAGATGGGGGATGTCATATACAAGCCCATCCTCGGCAGCATGGGCAGGGGCAGCATGAGGTTTCAGGACACGGACCTCGCCTACAACGCGTACCGCACCCTGGACAGGCTCCATCACCCGTTGTTGATCCAGAAATACGTTCAGAACCCTGGCAGAGACATCAGGGTCTTCGTCATAGGCGGCGAGGTCGTGGGCGCCGTCTACAAGTACCTACCCGAGCACTCTTGGAAGAGCAACGTTGCGCAGGGCGGCAGGATGGTAGAAGAGTCCATGAGCGACGAAGTGCTGGAGCTGGGGCTAAGAGCGACGAAGGTCATCGAGCTGGATTACTCCGGCGTCGACATACTCGAGGGCCCCGAGGGGGCCGTGGTGCTGGAGGTGAACGCGTCCCCAGGGTGGCAGGGAATCAAACGGGCAACCGGCAGGGACTACGCCAAGATGATAGTGGAGTACGGGGTCTCACAGGTTGAGTGACAGCCTATCAAAGATACCCATAAAGATCACCTTGATCGATAGGGGAGAAGCGACCGGCTACCTGAACAGGCTCACGGCTCCCCTGACCGTGGGGGAGATACTGAAGACGCTGCCCCTCAACACCAGGACCTCCTCGGCCATGGGCTTCGTCTCCATCATCGTCGGCATCAAGAGGGGCACCGAGAAGCCAGTCAATCAGGTGAAGGCGGGGACCATCGGGTACTGGCCCCGAGGAGACGCGATAACCATTTACCCGGAAGACACGAGGCCCTACGGGCCCGTTAACAGGATAGGCGTCGTAGAGGACGGTCTAGACCTGTTCAACGGGCTTAGAAGCGGCAGTAGGATAATTATAGAGAAAGTCTAGTCCATCTTAAAGGCGTAGACCTTTAGGTTGTGGCTTCTTGCAGCCAGCTCCAAGGTCCCGTTATCCTCCAGTTCCTTGAGCATCTTCTTGGCGACGCTAACCTTCAGGTTGAACTTGGAGGCGACGCCGGTGGGAGTGATGGCCTTCATCCCCTTCAGGGCGCCCATCACCTCGTCGCTGGTGGCGTCGGGTATCTCGATGGCGCCGATGATCTTGTTTCTCTTATCCTTGGTTTTCTGGTCTGTCTTGTCCTTCGCCGACTGCTGCTTCTCCATCTTCTTCAAGCTTTTCTTGCCTGGCATGACGTTTTCACCGTTGAAAAGGTTGGGTGTCCCTGATAAACCCTGCGTCTAGAAGTACTTCTTAATCTCCTCGACAGACAGAGTCCTGAATTTCTGCTCTTCAGATATCAGAGAGATGTTCAGGTCTTCTGGTGTCAGCGCCTCGTCAGCGGCCTCCTTGAGGGACTCCACGGCGAGGGCCGTGGCCTCATCGAGGTCCATGCCCTCCCTGTACTGCTCGTGGAGCACCTTCATGGCCTTCTCGCTGTTGCGGCCTATGGCGTGGGCCTTGTGGCCGCGGTAGCTACCGCTGGGGTCCGTCGAGATGAGGCTGACCCTGTAGTTGTCGACGCCGCCGAAGATGATGCTTACGCCGAAGGGTCTGACGCCCGCGTTCTGGGTGTATGTCTGGAGGAGGTCGCCGACGCTGCTGGT
>DAOVEE010000060.1 GCA_030669135.1 Candidatus Bathyarchaeota archaeon
CACTGGCCGCAGAACAGGCATTTACCCAGATCGACCAGCAGCCCGGTGCACTTGGGGCCCGGGCCCCCCTTCAGCGTTATGGCGAAGCTTGGGCACACCCTGACGCACAGGCCGCAGCCGATGCACTTCTCGGGGTCGTACTCGTGCTTCCCCCTCAGCCCCTCGGGCGGCTCCAGCTTCTCGAAGGGGTATATCAGCGTACAGGGCTTGCTGAACGCGTTCTTGATCAGTTCTCTCTCCATCGCCATCTTATATCACTCCTGACAGTGCCACGACAGCCATCACCTGTAGCACGGCTAGGGGAACCAGGTACTTCCAGGCTCCCGCCACCATCTGGTCTATCCTGAATCTGGCGAACAGGACGCTCAGGTTCGTCAGCACCAGCACGCAGAACGTGGTCTTCAGGATGAACCACGCGAAGGGAGGCAGTATAGGCCCGGCTGGGCCGCCTAGGAACAGGCTGGTCATCAGCGCCGCGGCGAGCACCATCTTGACATCGTGGCCTGCGTTCAGCAGCGCCAGCTTCTTTCCGCTGTACTCCACCTGCCAGCCGTGAACTATCTCCGTCTCGGCTTCGCTGATGTCGAAGGGTCTGAGCTCCAGCTCAGCTAGAAGACATATGAGGTAGATGACGACGCCGATGAACAGCACGGCTGCGACGGCGAGCCCCTGTATATCTGGGGCTCTGAGGAAGGCGTTGACGCTCGCCACCTGCCAGTCCACGATCTCGCTGATCTGCAGGCTCCCCGCCAGTATGGCGGGGCCCACCACGACTAGGCTTAGAGGTATCTCGTAAGCGAGCATCATGAGCGCCGCCCTAGTCGCTCCGACGGCGCCGAAAACATTGCCACTGCTCCACCCTCCCAGGAAAACCGCGAGTATGACGACGCTCATGAGGAACAGGACGATTATGAGGTCTCCCTCAAAGCTGGCGATGGGCTCCCATCCCCGGAGGTTCGTCAGGCTCTGGATGGGTATGAGGAACGTTGCCGCCAGAGGTATCGCGAAAACCGCGATGGGCGAATAGTTGAACACCGGCTTATCCGCCGCCGCGGGGGTTATGTCCTCATTGACCAACAGCTTGACGAAGTCCGCCAGGGGCTGGAGGATTCCCTGCCATCCCGTGTGGAGGGGGCCCTGCCTGTTCTGGAGCCGTGCAGCCGCTTTACGGCTTACCCACTGGCACCAGAGCGCGTATGTGAGTATGAAAGAGAGACCAGGGAAGAATAGCACCGCTACCAGGGTTGTCAACAGGTTGCTCATCTGCTGTACCACTCCTTTCTGTACTTGCTCAGCTCAACATCGGTCCACGTCCAGGTCTTGTCCTTGCCCTCGTCGTAGAAGGCCATCCTGTCGGTGCAGCTGAAGCACGGGTCTATGCCCGCGATCGTGATCGGGATGTCGGCGATGTATCCGCCTTTAAGCCTCTCGACCAGCGAGGGTATGTTGCCCAACGTCGGCGCCCTGATCTTGTGCCTGTACGGCATGTTCCTGCCGTCGCTTATGGTGTAGTGGATCAGCTCCCCTCTCTGGGCTTCGACGAGGTATACCGCCTCGCCCTCAGGCAGCCTCTGCATGGGGTTGAACTTGACGGCGATCTCACCTTCAGGTATTTTGTCGAGTACCCACTTACAGATCTTAACCGCCTCAATCACCTCAAGGGTCCTTACGAGTACTTGTCCGAGAACATCTCCGTTATCCACGTATATGTGCTTGAAGGGTATCTCGTCGTAGATCAAGTACGGCGTGAGCTTCCTGATGTCGCAGGGAACGCCGCTTGAACGAGCGTTAGGTCCACTGCCGCTGAGCCTTATCATGTCCTCCTTGCCCAAGTAGCCGACCCCGACGGCCCTCTCTAGGATCGTCTTCTCCGTGGACGCCACCTTGATGTAGTAGTTGGTCCGCTCGGCCAACTTGTCAAGCATCTTATGCCACTTGGGATACTTGTCACGGGGTAGGTCCCTCCTTACGCCGCCCACGGTCGCCATGGCGTAGTTGCAGCGGTTACCGCTCACCTCCTCTAGGAGGTCCATCACCACCTCGCGGTCCCGCCACACGTAGTAGAACATGGTGTCAAAACCGATCTCGTGGGCAGCCACTCCCAGCCACAGAAGATGGCTGTGGATGCGCTCCAGCTCTTGCATGAAGACCCTTATGTACTTGGCGCGTTCCGGGATCTCGATGCTCCCCACCTCCTCAACAGCCCCCGTGTAAGCGGTCTGGTGGGCGTTGCTGCAGATGCCGCAGACTCTCTCCGTGATGTACAGGTTCTGGATGTAGTTGCGGCTCTCCATGGCCTTCTCGATGCCGCGGTGGTTGTAGCCTATCCTGGGCTCCACGTCGACGACCACCTCGCCGTCAACGGTGAACAGGAAACTCTCCGGCTCCTTCAGCGCGGGGTGCTGGGGCCCAATTGGGATTATAAACTCTCTTTCACTCAACGTCTTTCCCCCATCTCTTTCCATCCACCTTCTCTCGGATGGTCTGGATGTCCCATTCCTTACGCAGTGGATGCACTCCTTCCGGCCAGTCGTATGCCAGGATCAGTCTCCTTGGATCTGGGTGTCCCTCCGGGAAGATGCCTAGTAGGTCGTTGACCTCTCTCTCGTAGAGGACGGCGCCGTTAATGATATCGACTATGCTCGGGACCTTGGGGTCGTCCTTGGGGACAGGGACCTTCAGGCTGAAGCTGAAGCCCTCGCTGCGAAGGTGGTAGACTACCTCATAGTTCTCTCCCATGTCCACCCCGCTGATGGTAGTGACGTGGACGAACCCGTGTTCCTCTTTGAGATATCTGACGATGTCGCGTAACTTCTCCCTTTTTACGTGCGCGAACGCCCTGTAGGCCCTGGGGACTTTGGTGTTGTAGATGTTTTCTTCTCCAAACTCCTTGACGAGGTCTTCAACGATTTTAATATGTTCTTCTATCGACACTTTTTTCACCTCAGTATCCTGCGCTCATTAGGAGCTTCACCACGCCGTCGAGGATCGCCTCTGGCTTCGGCGGGCAACCAGGGATGTATGCGTCGACTGGTATGATCTTGTCGACCCCCTCCATGACGTTGTAGCAGTCTTGGAAGACGCCGCCACTGATGGCGCACGAGCCCACGGCTACCACGAACTTTGGGTCGGGCATCTGTTCGTAGATTCTCTTCAGCCTGTCTCTGATTTTTCTCGACACGCTTCCGGAGACCACCATCACGTCTGCGTGTCTCGGAGAGCCTTTGAGTAAGGCGCCGAAGCGTTCAACGTCGAACCTAGGCGTAAGTATGGCTACTACTTCGATGTCGCAGGCGTTGCATGCACCCGCGTTAAAGTGTATAAGCCACGGGGAATGGGTTCTAGCCCATGTAAGTATGCTCATCTCATTGCCTCCACGTGGCGGTGAGTACGACTATGGAGATCAGGCTCACACCGGCGTAGAACAGAGGCAACAGCATGTTGACGGGCTTCCCGACTGTCGTGGCCAAAACGAAGCCGAGCACATCAAATATCATGAAGTACACCGCGTAGATGAAGAAGTTCTCTACGTTTAGCCTAACCTTCTTCGGTGGGATTGATTCTCCACAGGCGTATGGGGCCAGCTTCCCATCGGTGTCGGGGCTCTTCGGCGCAAGCTCGTTGCCAAAGGCGAAGATAATTATACCGACGAGGATTGTTAAACCCATGATTATCGTAAAACCACTTAGACCTACCAGCAAACTTTGGTCCCTCAACATAGCGTTTAGTTGGAGAATATAAAGATTTACGACGAATAAAATTATTCATCAATTTTGGATCAGGTGAACAATTTACGGCTCTTTTTATGTTAATAATAGTAATTTTTAACCGTTTAAAATTACTTCTATTTTTTTCTAAAAATTTCATATTATTGCGTTTAAGTAGCGAAATTTTTATAGTGATTAGGGTGATAGGTTAGCAATTCATGTTTAGGGGAGTTGTACGTGGCGTCGACGGTAGTTCAGATTGTTCTCATCGCCGCAACCCTAGTCTTCGCTCTCATGGCTGCTGGAATGAAAGACATCCTATTCGCTGCCCTTAGCCTAGGCGGGATGGCTGTGTGTCTTGGAGGTATCTACTGGACCCTCTACGCCCCATACGTGGGCCTGTTCCAGGTGCTTATCTACGGTGGAGCTGTGGTTGTGCTCTTCGTCTCTGTCATAATGTTCGTGAGGAGTGATGCTAATGAGTGACAGTAAAGCAAGCCTGTTTGCAGGGCTCGTCCTCAGCGTAGTCCTCCTCGGGGCATTTCTATACATCCTAGCAAGTGAACCCTTCCCAAGTTCAAGTCTGGTTCACAGCGAGATGATCCCAATCAAGCCGGGGTCAGAGATCGGGGGCGCGATGAGCGGGTTCCTCTGGGACTTCAGAGGCATGGACCTCATGTTCCAGAGCCTTGTCCTATTCACGACGGCGATAAGCTGTCTCGCACTACTAAGAGAGGAGACACGGAAGTAAAATGGATGCAACGATCTGGCTCGGCTCGGCTTTAGCGTTATTTGCCATAGGACTGTACTGTGTAAGCAAGAGAAACATGATACGCATCCTCCTGGGCGTCGAGATGATACTCAACGCCGGTAACCTCGCGTTCATCTACTTCGCCACACAACACGCCGCCATGGGGGTCGTCGACCCCTTAGGGCAGTCCATAGTGTTCATGTCGATAGTCACCGGCGGCTGCGTCGTCGCCGTGGGCTTAGCCCTCATCGTGAACGCCTACAAGCACTTCAAGACCACCGACTCCCGTGAACTCAGGAGGTTGAAATGGTGATACCCACTTTAATGTACTTCATGTTTTCACCGATGCTGGTCGTATTGACCGGCTTACTGGCGGAGCGAACTGGCCAACCCAAGCTAAGAGACGTCGTCGCCGTTATCGTGAGCGCCCTAGGTGTCGTCTTCGTGTGGACGCTCTACAACGCCCTCCAGGCCGCTCCTGACAAGATCCTCGTGTTCTCACTGGGCGGAGGTCCGCCCCTTGGAGCAAGCTTCGAGATAGACATGATGGGAATATTCATGGCCTTCTCGGCTACGATTCTAGGCTTCTTCGCCACCGTCTATAGCTACAACTACATGGAGTACGACACGAGGCTGACAGAGTACTATACGCTGCTCTCTGCCCTCGTCGTCGGCATGATGGGAGTGGCTTTTGCGGGCGACTTCTTCACTCTATTCATATTCTGGGAGATGATGGGGATAGCCAGCTACGCCCTAGTCAGCTTCAGGAAAGACCTCTGGGGACCCATCGAGGCAGGGTTCAAGTACATGGTCATGGGCTCGGTGGGCTCAACGGTGCTGTTCTTCGGAATCGCGCTCGTATACGGGATCACCGGCACCCTGAACTTTGCGCAGATCTCAACCGTGATACATGGACAACCAATGAACCTTTGGTACTACTTGATATTCGCGCTATTCATTATAGGCTTCGGAGTTAAAACCGCCATCGTCCCGATGCACACATGGCTTCCCGACGCACATCCCGAGGCGCCGAGCCCTGTCAGCGCGATGCTGTCAGGGATCTTAATCGAGACGGGTCTCTACGCTCTCACTCGTGTGCTTTTCCTTCTCTTCGAGCCGAGCTTCTTCAAGTTAACCATCGCGGTATTCGCTGCACTAACCATGACATTGGGAAACATGATGGCTTTACGACAGGACGATGTGAAGCGGATGCTGGCTTACTCGAGCATAGCCCAGGTCGGGTACATGCTTATCGGTATCTCCACTGGCCTCACCTACGGTTTGATGGGAACCTTGTTACACGTCCTGAACCACTCGCTTATGAAAGGGTTAGCTTTCCTCTCCATAGGCTCCATCGTGTACGAGACAGGGACACGTGACATCAACAAGCTGCAAGGCGTCGGAAAGATGATGCCGTTCACGACCCTAGCAGTCATCGTCTCGTTCCTAGGTCTTGGCGGTGTTCCCGGAATCAACGGCTTCATCAGCAAGTTCATTCTCTTCAACGCTGCCTTGGGCGCCGGTATGCTCATACTGGCGATACTCGGCGTCCTCAACAGCGCGTTAAGCATGGCCTACTACCTTAGGGTCATCATAGTCCTTCTCTCTGGAGAGGCCGAGGAGGGCATGACGGCTAAGGAGGCCCCAATCCTAATGGTGGGGGTCACTCTAGTAATGGCCGTATTAATTATAGTCCTTGGGCTCTACCCAAACCCAGTCGTGGGTATCGCGTCTAGCGCCTCGGAAGCCCTGATTGATAATATAAGTAAGTACATAGGAGTTATTCTATCATGAGTCCACTGGAGATAATCATGGAGTACCCTTGGCCCTGGCTTTCATGGATGATCCCCGTCGTCGGGGCTGTCTTGATACCGGTTCTTGGGAAGATCGACCACAAGCTGAGAGACTATGGCGCGGTATTCTTCGCCGCACTAGCTGCCGTCGCAGCTGCATCCATGATACCGTCTCTGCTATCAGGCCACACCCACGGTGACATCAGGTTATTGACTTGGATCACGTTCCCCAATGGGGCTCCGCTTGAGATAGGCGTGTTGGTGGATCCTCTTAGCATCATAATCAGTAACGTGGTGGCTTTCATCAGCTTCCTCATCGTAGTCTACTCGGTCGGGTACATGCACGGAGACCCCAACCTGGACAGGTTCTGGTTCTTCTTCCTGTTCTTCATAGGAAACATGCTGCTGCTGGTGCTCTCGAACAACCTCCTACAGACCCTCATAGGCTGGGAGGGCGTAGGGCTCTGCAGCTACGGCCTCATCGGCTACTATTACCGCGACGCCAAGGAGCGCTGGCTCGGCGGGCCGCCGCCCACCAAGATGTTTCCCCCAAGCCACTGTGGCATGAAGGCGTTCGTGGTCACGGGGGTCGGCGACGTCTTCATCCTGGGTGCGATCTTCATCATATTCAACTACGCGGGAACGCTCAACTACCACGACCTGATTCAGACGGCCCCCGAATGGCTGCCCAAGATGGCTTCGGTACCGGGCCTAGTCGCCCTGACCGCGATCCTCTTCCTCGGCGGCCCCATCGGCAAATCCGCCCAGTTCCCACTCCACGAGTGGCTGCCCGAGGCCATGGCTGGGCCGACCTCGGTCTCCGCCCTCATCCACGCTGCCACGATGGTCAAGGCGGGGGTCTACCTGGTCGCCAGGATGTCCCCGGTCTTCTACATCGGGACCTGGTTCCTCCACATCGCGGAGGCCCAGTGGTACTTCATCGCGATCGCCCTCGTCGGGGCGTTCACCTGCTTCCTCGCGGCGAGCCAAGCCCTCGTCTCCGTGGAACTCAAGAAGATACTCGCCTACTCCACGGTCAGCCAGATAGGCTACATGATGCTCGGCCTCGGCCTCAGCGGATTCAGCGAGGAGGCCTACATAGCCGGCCTCACGGCGGGCATATTCCACCTGGCAAGCCACGCCCTGTTCAAGGCGGCGCTCTTCCTATGCGCCGGGTCTGTGATCCACGCCCTTGAGAGCATCTACATCTTCAACATGGGCGGGCTCAAGAAGCACATGCCCAAGACCTACCTGCTGATGCTCCTGGCGACCATAAGCCTCTCAGGGATTCCACCGTTTAGCGGGTTCTGGAGCAAGGACGCAGTCTTCCTCTCGGCCCTCGTCGCGGGCACCCCCTTGGCGATGGGCCTCCTAGCGGTGGGCGTGATATGCGCTGCGATGACGTTTGCCTACAGCATCCGGTTCATAAGCAAGACCTTCCTCCACGAGGAGAGCGAGTACATCCACGATATGGAGAAACACGGACACCACGTGCACGAGGCGCCCACGGTAATGTGGGGGCCCATCGCGATACTCGTGGGCCTCTTCATCATCATCGGCCTCCTGGGCCTCGTCGGCCTCGTGAGCCCGAGTCTCTCCCCCGAGATATTCATCGAGGAGCGCCTCCACCATGCGGTCGAGCACATCCTCCCGTACGAGGTGGCTGAGGCCCTCCACGTGCCCCACATAGGCGCGGGGACGAAGATAACGGGAGCCCTACTGAGCTTCGTCGCCCTGGCGGTGGGAGGGTTCCTAGGCTACAACTTCTACTGGACGAGGAAGTGGGACAGCTGGGCGTGGGTGCAGGCGAACGGCCTGCGTAAGTCCATTCACACCTTCCTCTGGAACAGGTGGTACATGAACTCGACCTTCTACGCAATATTCGTGTACGGCCTGATCGACTTCGGCAAGGGGCTGTTCAACACGTTGGAGAGCCTGTTCTTCGACAAGATCACGGCCTTCGTCAGCGACTCCACCATCGCCTTCGGGAGGGTGCTCCATGTCTTCGAGACCAAGGTATATGACCCCGCCCTCAACGTTGGCATACCCACGGCCTTCATCCAGGGCGGCAGGGTGTTGAAGGTCTTCGAGAATAGGGTCTACGACCCCGCCCTCAACGTTGGCATACCCACGGCCTTCATCTGGGGCGGTGAGGCTCTGTTCAACGATTTAGAGACGAATGTATTTGATCGGGGTCTAAATGAGGGGATCCCAGCCACTGCGACGGGTCTCTATCATCATGTGAAAAAGTTGCAGACGGGCGTCCTCTCCTACAACATTATATATATAATCTTAGTATTCCTTATCCTAATACTCGGATTCATGTCACGGCAAATATGGAGATAAGTGAAATGGTAATACCCTACTCCCTGGAACAGGTTCTGTTTGTGCCCATAGTATCTGCACCCATCGTCTACCTAGCAGGAAGGCAGATGGGAAAGAAGACCGGATGGATAGCGGCCATACCGCTGGTGTACACCCTATTCCTGATCGGCTCCATCGCCGTTGGAATACAGGGTGGAGGCTCATACAGCGAGAGCTATAGTTGGGCTCCGGCCGCGGGCCTCACCTTCGGCATGCTCGCTGACGGCCTGAGCATCTGGATGCTGCTCACCATAAATATCCTCTGCCTCATGATCTGCGTCTACTCCGTCAGTTACATGGAGCACAGGTTCCACGAGGAGGAGCACGAGACGGGCGTCCCGACACCGAACTCCGCCTACGCCTCCTACTACACGCTCTACCTGCTGTACGCAGCGGGCATGCTGGGCACCGTCCTCGCCACCAACCTCATCCAGTTCTACATGTTCTACGAGCTGATGCTCGTGCCGAGCTGGGCTCTGATCAACAACTACGGCTACGGCGAAAGAGAGCGCATAGGGATGATGTACTTCCTCTGGACCCACGTCGGGGCGGTGATAATGTTAGCAGGCCTCCTGAGTAGCTACTGGATAACCGGCAGCTTCGAGATCTCTGCCATGGGTGGGGTCGTCGGCAGCCCCATGGCGGGTTGGATCGTTTTCGCCATCCTCATCGGGTTCTTCACGAAGATGGCGGTGTTCGGCATCCACATCTGGCTCCCATACGCCCATGGCGAGGCCCCCACGCCGATCTCGGCGCTGCTGAGCCCCGCGATGATCGGGATCGGGGCCTACGCGGCGACGAGGATCGTCGCCATCCCCCTTTTCCCCGTCTTCGAGACGTTCAGCTTAGCCTTCTCCTTCTGGGCGCTTCTGACGATGGTATACGGCGGATTGATGGCGCTGGCGCAGGATGACATCAAGCGTTTCCTCGCCTACAGCAGCGTCAGCCAGATGGGA
>DAOVEE010000063.1 GCA_030669135.1 Candidatus Bathyarchaeota archaeon
CGTTCCTGGAGCAGGACAACGTGAAGACGGAGGAGGACCCGCTTGAGGCGTTCAAGGAGAACTACCTCGTCGAGCCGGGCAGCCCCGAGATCATCATAATGCCGATGTTCAACGACCTCTTGGGCGGGCTGCCGGTGAACATGGAGTCACCCAAGAGTCTCCTGGGCCCCCTCTTCAGGACCGACGCCGTGAACATGGACGACTTCGATGTCTACACCCTTGACGGCACCTACGTAGGCAAGGTGGGGTTCCTGAGGCAGAGGCTGGAGTCAGGGTAGTGTGTAGGGAGCGGCTACACACTTGATCTTTTACAGGCTGATGCATATCCGTCTTCAAGCCCTTGGGTGTTACCGGGGCCAAGCCAAACAAGTATTGCCATTGGAACCCTTAACAGGGTCCTTCCTTCCACTAATCCTTCCGGTATGCTTCGACGCACATGTGGCAGCGGCTCACGTACGAACCGTCAGGTTGACGGGGACCCTTCTCGTAGATCTCCCGCAGCCTGGGGTTCAGCCAAGCTCTCTTCAGTATCTCGCGTAGGCTCTCCTCCTCGAGGCCCCCGATCACGGCGTCTCGTTGAGCCCCGAGGGGGCCGCAGCACGGCATCACGTCGCCGTTGGGCCGCACGCCGATGTCGGTGAGCACCTGTCTACAGGGGTCACTCTCGACGTGTATGTGTCTCAACTCATGTCTGGATATGTTTTCACCGCGGCCGACGGGGGTGAAGTGCGTCTCCATGGCGAGGGCGCTGGGGTTCGGCACCCTCTCCCCGCCAAGCACCTGGATGCTGGGGTCACCCAAGATCTCCCCGATCCTGTCGGCGGTGATGGAGCTGCCCTTTTTGACGGCGATCATCAACACGGGCTTCAGCTCAAGCCACTTAGCCGCCTCGAAGCAGTTCCTCACCCGCTCCAAGGGTATGCATTCCTGGTGGAAGTCGTCGACGCTCAGGTTCAGGGTGTCCAGCCCGGTGTCCTTGAGGGGCGACAGAAGCTCTAGGGCTCTTTTCCTGCTGGTCGCCCAGTTGCAGTTGGTGACTGCCTCGCTGAGCAGCTCCCTGCTTGAGGCGTACGCCGTGAGGCCCCGGAGGAGGCCGTAGACGAGGAAGGGCTCGCCGCCGGTGAAGCTCACCCAGCGGGCGCCGTTGGCCGCGGCCTCGTCGACGTACCTCTTAGCCTGTTCAAGCGTCATGGAGGTCTCCCTGTCGGGGAATGAGGTGAACCAGCAGTGGCGGCACGCGGCGTCGCATCTCTCGGTCAGGAGCAGCCCGACGCGGAAAAGAGGGGGTTTGGTCATCTCGGCTACTTCAGATCGGCCAGGGTCTCCTCAATGAGCATGTTGGCCTGGACGAAGCCCTCCTCGACGATGTTCCTCTGCCTGAGCAGGTGGTTCTTGAGTAGCTTGAACTCGTGGCTCTGGTGCAGCGTCATGTTCGCCAGGTCAACGACGCCGGATATCCTCGGGAACGGCTGGGCGCCGAAGGTCTCCATAGTCATCTGCTCGCTGGGCCCCGCGTTGCTGTGAGCGACGGGGTTGACGTGTCGGGAAACCCAGATGAGGGCGGTGTTAAGCTCCTTGGTCTCGTCCTCGGACAGCTTCCCGGCCTTGGCCTCGATGGCCGTCTCTAGCTCGGCGCTGAGCGCAGCGAACGCCTCCGCCCGCTCTATGACCGGGTGGATGTTGAAGTAGCTCTTCACCTTCTCGGCCTTGCCCTGCATCTCCTTTAGTATCTCGACCATCCGCTCCGCGTAGGCGGTGAAGTTGAAGGGCAGCACGGGGCAGTTCGTCATCCTGACGATGAACCCGAGCTCGGCCTTGACGTCCATCTCAAGCACGTCGACGTCCCCGTGGTCCATCGTCGCGTATGGCGTGTGCCACCACCACCCGCCGCCGCTGTAGTTGACGTGTGGATCATAGTCCTCGGGGGGCCTGCTTGTGGTGACGCTTACGTGAGGCATGCCGGTGCCCCAGAAGCTGCCGTCACCCGCCCGGGTCGCCCATCGGAGGCTCTCCACCTTGTGGCCCTGCACCGCCTCTATGGTGTCCTGGGCGGCGTCCATGGCCTCAGTCACCTGTACGGCCCTGAACCCAGTTGCCCCCTCTGTGCCCGGGCTGTCGATGTTGAGGCTGCAGAAGCAGCGGTGTCTCAGCTCGTGCCACATGGCGTCGTTGTACCACGTGGAGCCGGCGTAGCGCCCTATCTCGTGGCCCGGCCAGATCGCTATCCTGATGCTCCGCCTGAGCTTGTCCCTGTGCTTGCTGAATAGCCTAGCCAGCTCAAGGACGGCTACGTCCCCCGAGAGGTTGTCCACGACGCCGGGGCTGAAGGGAGGGGTGTCCACGTGGGCGTTGACCAGGATGAACTTCTCCGGCTCCAGCGTGCCCTTGATCTCGGTCTCCAGAAGGGAGAGAGCCTTCCACCCGGTGTCCATGACGCTGACTATGCGGGCCTTTACGCCTCCCTGCTTGACCAGCTTCCTGAGGGCCTGGCCGTCCTTGTTGCTTATGTGGAGGACGGCTGGGATGGTCTGTATCTGGTCGATGTTTTCCGGGGTCGGGTTTCCGCTTACACTGAAGTCAGCTCTCTGGTGGACCACGGTGGGCATGTAGTCGTCCTGCTCGATGACTATGAGCCCCTTGATGCCCATCTTCTGGAGCCTGAGGAGGAAGCCGTTCCTCAGCCCCATCCAGTCGCCGCTGGTCTGCTGCTCACAGAGCACCACCTTGTCCTTACAGTCTGCGTAGCCAAGCTCCTCAGGCGGGATATAGATCACTTCGGCCTCGAAACCTTCAGGGGTGGTGGTGCCCACCTGTCTGTACGGCGTGGTCTGGATCTCCATCTCGACCGGGTGGGTTATCCTGAGGCTGCTGTACTGGGGGTCGCTGAGGTACGCCTCGAACCCGTGTATCCTAGTCTCGAGGCCATACTCCTCAAACTTCTGTTTCATGAACTGGATGGCCTGCTTCTCCTCGGGGCTACCCGCGTGCATGGGGGCGAACTCCATCATCTCCTCCCAATTCGCCTGCATCCGCCCCTTGTCGATGCCCTTCTCCAGTTCCTTGATGAGCTTCTTGGTCTCATCTGTGAGTAAAATCAACTTGAATCAAATGGATAGAATCGGGGGGAGGTATAACACTTACCCGTAGGAGGGAGTTTGTGGATTTTCTCTGCGTTCCAGCCTGATGGACCCTTGAAGGAATTTATAATATGCTAAATGGTACACCGAGGCTTGTGGATATGACAAATGTGTCATAAAGGTTATAGATTCGTGGCTCCTATATCTAATCCTCAGGTAACCTGATGAATCCATGCAGAACCTGCCTGAAAAGTTTTGGAGACAGCCTTTGCGCGGACCTGGGGCACTGTGTTTGGGAAGGTTCGAACGAGAAGCCTGATTTGGATGTCTCCGAAGACGTTGTCGCCGAGTTAGAGAAGACGCCCAAGATACGTGTCTGCTAAAACCCTTTTTTCCCTGAATATGCGGTGGTGGGACCGCCCGGATTCGAACCGGGGATCACGCGGACCCGAACCGCGTATCGTACCAAGCTTGACCACGGTCCCAGCGGAATAAAACCGACGCGCCAAGCCTTAAAAAAGGTTCTCAACCGGGGCTAGATGCTAGGCCTCTATGACCGCGTCCCTCACGGTCATGTTCAGCACGGTCTCGGCGATGTCCGTGCCGTAATCAGCGGTACGGAGAATGCTCTCCACGATCATCCTGAGGGCCGGCACCTCCTCCGGCGGAGCGTGCTTAACTATCTTGTATAGGACCTCCTTCTCCTGTTGACGAATCTGCTGAGCCTTAATTAGTACCTTGTCCGCCTCGGCGTAGTCCTCATCGAAGACCGCGTCCATCGCGCCCTCGAAAATCCCTAGCGCGAACTCGCTGAGCTTCTGGAGCTTCTGAAGTACCTCGGGGTTCACGATGCTGAGGGTGAGCTCGAGCCTGTTTTGGGCGATGTTCACGGCGTGGTCGGCCATACGCTCGACGGACTTGGTTATGAGCCTGTACCCTAGGCACTCCCTGGGCGACTTGAGGCCGCTCTCCTTGAGTATGTGCCCGTCGGTCACGGCTACCTTGAGGAGCCTTATGATGTAGAGGTTGAACCTGTCCACCTCGTCGTCCATGGCGATGATCTCCCGCGCCAGCGTGGCCTCCTCCGTGTCCAGGGCGGTTATCGCGTCCCTGTGCATAGCGGCGGCGATGACGCTCATACGTCTCAACGCGTCCTTGACGGATAGCTCGGTGTAGCTGAGCAGCACCTGGAGCGTCAGATCCTGGGGCAGGTCTGAGAGGATCTCGGTGCCCACCAGCTTCTTGCGGGTGAAGTCCTTGACTGCGAACCTCTGGCTGCTGTCGATCCTCTGATGGCTGGTCCTCAGCTGTATGATGTTGTAGCCTATGAGGTAGGCAGAGACGACTCTGCGTACGATGCTCTCGGGTGTGTCTTCCTGTTTCGGGTTGATGATGACTTTACGTGTGCCATCCCCGGCCTCGGCTCCCTGTGGCTGGATGCAGAGCGTGAGGTCGTCCTTCTTGTTTATCCGTACGACACTTCCCTTCTGGAGCCCCATCTGCTCCACCCAAGCCTTGGGCAGCGATATGATGTAGGTTGAGCCGCCTGTCACCTGCATCTTGCGTAGCTCCTCGCTTGGTCTGCTGCGCATCAATACCGTTTCACCAGCTACTATATCACCAATGGAGGCATATATATTTATCGAAAATATTGGGGATACACGCCTGAAATACAATAAATATATAGATATATTGTCTTAACATATTCTAGTGTCGTTTCTTTATATTATATAAGAAATCTATTTATTCCGTTCTTCAACCTTATCGCCACGGAGGAGGAATAGAACTATGAGTAACCAGAACCAACTCATAACCTACGCAGTCGTTGCGCTAGTCATAGGAGCAACCGTCGGCTACCTAGCCGCCGGCCCAATAACATACAACAAGCAGATACAGGACCTACAAAACCAGTTAGCCGCAGGTGGAGAGGCGAAGCTAAGAGGAAGCCTCTCAATCGCAGGGTCAACAACCATTCTCCCCATCGCCCAAGAATGCGCTAACCTGTTCATGGAACAGCACCTCATGGTAGACATAAGCGTCGCCGGAGGCGGCTCAGGGGCAGGGGTCAAGTCCGCGGGATCAGGGGAAGTCGACATCGGTGAAGCGTCGAGAAACATCAAGGCGTCAGAACTGCTCAGTTACCCAGACCTTGTTGCATTCAGCGTAGCCAAGGACAGCGTCGCGGTTGTGATAAATTCAGACAATCCACTAGCAGGAGACCTCGACCTGACATTTGAACAAGTGTCAGAGATCTTCAGCGGCGAGATCACCAACTGGAGCGAGCTCGGTGGCCCGGATCATGAGATAGAGGTATATACCCGTGAAGAGGGCTCCGGAACCCGGGCGGTCTTCGTGGACTACGCCATGGGCGGTAAAGAGTTAGCGGCGAACGCGGGCGTCAAGCCGAGCAACGGCGAGATGAGGGCCGCGGTGGCCAGCAACCAGTACGGCATCGCGTATGTCAGCTTCGGCTACATCGACGACACGGTCAGTGCTGCGAGCATAAACGGCGTGGAGGCAGTGGTCGAGAACGTAAACAACGGCCAGTACCCCATCACAAGGATCCTCTGGATGTTCACGAAAGGCATGCCGGACGAGTTAGAGGCAGCTTTCATAGAGTATGTCCAGGGCCCTGAGGGGCAGGCGGTCGTCGAGGATCTGGGCTACATATCCATCTACTAAACCCTTTTTTTATTAGCTAAAAAGGAGAAGAGCGATGAGAACCGAGGACATAATAAGCAAGATACTTTTCCTATGTGCCTCTTTCTCAGCGGTCATCGTCTTCATGATCACGGTATTCCTTCTCCAAGAAGGCGTCAGAATGTTAAACCCGAGTTTCCTGTTTGGAAAGACGTGGAGCCCTCACAGGGAGCTCTTCGGGATCTTCCCGACACTGGTGGGAACATTATGTGTGGTCGCAGGGGCCGTCGTGATAGCCACGGCGATCGGAATACCGTCCGCGATCTTTCTCTCTGAGTTCTCCCCGTTTTGGGTTAGAAACATAATAAAATCATCCGTCGAGTTGATCGTCGGCATACCTTCGGTCGTCATAGGTTTCTTCGGGTTAACAGTCTTGGTTCCGTTCATTAGAGACAATGTCGGCGGTCGAGGTGAGTCCATCCTCGCTGGCTGGATAGTGCTGGCTTTCATGATACTGCCCAACCTCATTACGATAGCCGAGGACAGTCTCAGGGCGGTGCCTAGGTCCTACAGGGAGGCGTCGCTGGCATTGGGAGCCACCAGGTGGCAGACCGTTCGAAACGTGGTTCTGCCTTCCGCCTCGTCGGGCATAAGGGCCGCCCTCGTGCTGGGCGTCGGCCGGGCCATGGGGGAGACCATGGCCGTGCTGATGGTTGTGGGGAACCCTGAGACCCCGTGGATACCCTTAGGCATCCTCGACAGGGTGAGGATGCTCACCAGCACGATAGCGATAGAGTTCAGCTACGCAGAGTGGGGCTCCTCCCACCAGTACGCCCTGTTCGCCATCGGCGTTGTACTATTCTTCATGGTCACTGCCCTCAACTTCATCGCCACCTTCGTCATCAGGAGGAAGAACATACAGTGAAAGAGGCACAGAAAGAGAAGGCAGTCAGGGGCCTCCTGTATGTGACTGTGGGGCTAAGCATCGTCATACTCCCCATCATCGTCGTCTGGGTGATAGCCAACGGCGTAGGGGCCATCAGCCTAGGGTTCCTGACGGGGCGTCCCTACAGGTTCGAGTACGGAGGCATATTCCCTCAGATAATGGGCAGCATATACCTTGTGAGCCTATGCACGTTGTTCGGTGCACCGCTGGGCATAGCCTCCGCGATATACTTGTCGGAGTACGCCTCAGACAACGTGGTGACGCGGACCGTCAGGTTCTTCACCGAGACGCTGGCGGGAATGCCTAGCATAGTGATAGGGCTATTCGGCCTCGAGTTTCTGGTGTACTACCTCAAGTTGAAGACAAGCCTCCTAGCCGGAGCGATATCCCTGAGCTTCATGATGCTCCCTTGGACCATCAGGGCCTCGGAGGAGGCCATCAATGTCGTCCCCAAGGAGTATAGGGAAGCGAGCCTAGCCATGGGAGCCACCAAATGGCAGACAATTCTCAGGGTCGTACTGCCCGCGGCGATCCCAGGAATCATGACAGGGGTGCTCCTCGGAATGGGTAAAGCCATAGGCGAGACGGCGGTGGTATGGCTCACGGCGGGCTCAGGTCTGGAGGCGTTCGTACCGAGGACCTTGAAGAGCCCAACCGGGAGCCTGCCTATGTACATCTATCTTATCGCGACTCAGGGACACACTGCGGAAGGCCTGCAAAACGCCTTTGGAGCCAGTTTGGTGCTCCTCGTGATGTTCCTAGCCATGAGTGTATCGGCGCTGTTCATCAGAAATCACTATCTGAGGAGGCTTGGATCATGAGTAACACGTATATGATTAACGGAGACGCCGCGGCGTTTAGCCCGAGGCTGGCCCTTGACAAGGTCGTGTTCAAGGGCTTCAATCTTTGGTACGGTGACAACCACGTTCTCAAGGACATAGACATAGCCATCAAGAGCAACGTAGTGACAGCTTTTATGGGGCCCAGCGGATGCGGGAAGAGTACGTTGCTAAGGAGCATCGACCGGATGAACGACATAATCCCAAGCTGCAAGACAGAGGGTGACGTCTACATCGACGGCCGCAACATCTACGAGCCTGACGAGGATGTATACGAGCTGCGTAAAACTGTCGGGATGGTGTTCCAGAAGCCCAACCCGTTCCCCATGAGCATCTACGACAACATCGCCTACGGCCCCAGGCTCCACAAGATGGCCTCAGGCGAGGGACTGGACAAGATAGTCGAGGAAAGCCTCAGAGGCGCGGTCCTGTGGGACGAAGTGAAGGATAGGCTTCAGGAGAACGCCTTCGGGCTCAGTGGGGGCCAGCAGCAGCGCGTCTGCATCGCCAGGGCTCTCAGCATCAACCCCGACATCATACTCATGGACGAGCCGTGCAGCGCCTTGGACCCCATAGCGACCATAAAGATAGAAGCGCTCATGAGAGAGCTGAAAGATAAATACACGGTCGTGTTGGTGACGCATAACCTGCAGCAGGCTGCGAGAGTGAGCGAGATGACGGCTTTCATGTACATCGGCGAGATCATAGAGTTCGGCGCCACCAGTGACGTATTCGAGAACCCCCAGAACGAGTTAACTGAGAACTACATCACGGGGAGATTCGGGTGACAAGACATGAGTAGACCACTAGATATTGGGCTGAACCAGATCAAGTCTCTGCTGATCAAGATGGGCCGCCTATCAATGGAGGCCCTAGAGCTTTCTCTGAAGGGGTTCTTCGACGGCGAAGGCACATACGTCCAGACGAGGGCTTGGAGCAACACCATCCTCATACTCAGTGAGGAGGTGGAGGACAGGGCCACCGACCTCATGGCGCTCCACCAACCCATGGCAAGCGACCTCCGAACCCTCAAAGCTTACATAAAGATAGCCTACGACCTCGAGCGATTCGGCCGATACGCCATGGACATCAGCGAAATCAGGAACAGGATCGGCGAGTGGGAGCCCATCCCCGACGAAGAAGGCTTCAGGGAGATGGGTGAAAAGACCAAGGAATGTGTCACCATGTCTCTGGAGTTCATAGAGACCATGAACGAGAGGTTGATGTGGGACATGTCGAAGCTGGAGGCCGAGACGGACCAGCTCTACCTGGCGAACCTCGGCAGGCTCAGCGAGTCAGAGGAGCACAGCAAGACTATCATCGCGTACCTGCTCACGATTCGTTACCTTGAACGGATCGCCGACCACGCCAGCTACATCAGCGAGTCCATCAGCTACGCAGTCACCGGGAAAAGGGTGTCGCTGAGGTGAAACCGGGAGAGATGGAGCCCAAATCATCTGTAATGAACATAGGAACGTAAAAGAGGTGCTGATAGCTGTTTTATCGGATATTCACTCGAAAATACAGGCCCTGAGGAACGTCCTCGCTGATATAAAGGAACGTAATCCCGACGCAGTATACTGCCTCGGCGATCTCGTGGGCTACGGCCCCAAGCCCAATGAGGTGATATTCCTCATGAGGGAACTGGAGTTCTCCACGGTGATGGGCAACTACGGCGTCGGCTACGAGAGAGGGAACTGTGGCTGCGCCTACACCACCACAAAGAAGAAGGAGAACGGCCAGACAAGCATCGACTGGACGACCCAGA
>DAOVEE010000286.1 GCA_030669135.1 Candidatus Bathyarchaeota archaeon
CGAGATCGCTGAATTGGAGCCCATACAGCACTACATGATGGACATTCTCACGGTGGCGCCTAACCTCGCCGGGGTGCCCATGGTCTCGGTGCCCTGCGGTGAGTCCCACGGGATGCCCGTGGGTCTTCACGTCATGGCCGACTACTTGGGGGAGGGCGACATGATCCGAGCCGCCGCGGCGGTGGAGGCGGGCTGAGGTGGAGGCGACCATCGGCCTGGAGGTGCATGTCCGCCTCAGGACGGAGAGCAAGCTGTTCTGCGGCTGCAGCACCGAGACGGTGGGCGCCGACCCCAACGTGAACACCTGTCCCATCTGCCTCGGGTATCCGGGCAGCAAGCCCATGGTGAACAGGAAGGCGGTGGAGCACGGAGTAAGGGTGGCCAAGGCCCTGAACTGTGGCCTCGCGCCAATGGTCCGGTTCAGCAGGAAGAGCTACTTCTACCCCGACATGCCCAAGAACTATCAGATAACCCAGTACGAGGTGCCTCTCGCCGAGGGCGGCTACCTCTCGGTGAACGGTAGAAGGATCAGGATTAGGCGGGTGCATCTGGAGGAGGACCCCGCCAGGCTGGTTCACGTGGGCGGAGACATCACCTCCTCACGGTACAACCTCATCGACTACAACAGGAGCGGGGTGCCGCTAGCCGAGATCGTGACGGAGCCCGACATCGGGGACACCAAGGAGGCCAGGCTGTTTCTGGAGAAGCTCGGCGTCATGCTGGACCATCTGGGGGTCTACGATCCCCACGCGGAGGGCACGCTCAGGGTCGACGCCAACGTGAGCGTCGACGGTGGCAGCCGCGTCGAGGTGAAGAACATCACGGGGTTCAGGAACGTGGAGAAGGCGCTCACCTTCGAGGTGGTCAGGCAGCGGAGCATGGCGGGGATGGGCATCGACGTGACTAGGGAGACCCGGCACTTCGACGCCGAGACGGGCAGCACCAGCAGCCTCCGCAGTAAGGAACAGGAGGAGGATTACGGGTACATAATAGAGCCTGACCTCGTGAAGATCAACCTCCGCCCCGAGTGGGTGCAGGAGATCGTGGCCACCATGCCCGAGCTCCCCGACCAGAGGATGACGCGGCTGACGAAGCAGTACGGAATAAGCGATTTCCAGGCCGCCGTCATAGTCGAAGCGGGCCTAGAAATGAGCCTGTTCTACGAGGAGTGCTGCCGCCTATACGGCGACGCCGAGACGGTGGCCAACTGGCTGGTCACTTACCTCCTGAAGAGCCTCAACTACATGGGGCTGACGCTGAGGGAAAGCGGCGTCAAGCCTGAGACCTTCGTGGAGCTCCTTACGCTCATTGACGAGGGAGTCATCTCGGAGCGCACAGCCAAGGAGCTCATCAAAGATTACGCGGCGTCCGGGGAGTCGCCCCGGCGGATCGTCGAGGAGAAGGGCCTGGCCCTCATGGGTATGGACGAGCTCAGGGCCGTGGTCGGTGAGGTGGTTTCGATGAACCTTAAGGCGGTTGAGGACTACCTCGGCGGCACGGGTAAGGCGTCTGAGTACTTGGTTGGTCAGGTGCTTCGCCGTGTCAGGGCTCGGGCTGACCCGAACGTGGTTAGAAAGATTATTATGGATATGTTGGACTCCAAAGGAGAATATGCCTCGGTAGCTCAGTAGGTAGAGCCCCTGCCTGTTAAGCAGGTGGTCGGAAGTTCGAGTCTTCCCCGGGGCGCCAATAATCTTCCACCAGATGTTAGTGAAGGTTTAGT
>DAOVEE010000083.1 GCA_030669135.1 Candidatus Bathyarchaeota archaeon
GGTGTCGCTCATCTCCTGGAGCTCCTCCTGGGTGAACTGGCTCATGACCTCCGGGCTGTTTACCCACTGCATCCAGCCGCCGAGGCTCTGGCTGAGGGCGCCGAAGCCATACCTCATGGTCCTGACGAGGTCGAGGCGGTCCTGGCTGCGTTTCTCGCGATGCTCTTTGAGCATGTCCAGCGTTTTCTGGATTCTGTCGATCCAGCTGACGTTCATCGTGTTTCGGGTGATTTACGAGGCGGCGTGTATTAAACTGTGTGGAACAGGTGAGGATTTAAATCCCGGCCATGTTAGACTTTGTCGGTGTTGCCGGGGTCGCTTAGCCTGGAAGAGCGCCAGCCTGGAAAGCTGGTGTCCGCAAGGATCCAAGGGTTCAAATCCCTTTCCCGGCGCCATAAATATATCGCAAAACCATACTTGGAATTCATAACTGTTTTACGAAGATAAAATATAATATGCTGGGCTGTGGCATGTCAGAGATGAAGAGGAAGTACTTCACCTTCGAGGAGGAAGAGTTAACGTGGATAAATCCCCTCCTCGTGGAATGGTCTAAGGAGAACGAAGGGAACCCCCAGAGTGACCTTATTCTGCAACTGCTGAAGGATTATAGAGACAGGGAACCGCCCCTGAAAGAAACACTGGACAGCGCCGCCAGTTCAATGAAGGAGAAACTATCAGACTACTCGACTCGATCCAAAGACGCTCTGGACGGCGTCATAGTGAAATCGAAGGACGGCTTGCAGACGGTACAGAGCAAAGTGCAGTCCGGTGGAACGAAGTTAATGGATCAGATTCGCAAAGTAGAGTCAAACGTCCGTACAAAACTGGAAGACATCAAGGCGGAGAGAAAAGAGCAAAACGACGACCCTGAAGGTGTGTAGGTCCTATCCAAACTCCACCAAGAATAAGAGGTGCTCTCAAGTCATCCAATTTCATGCACTTAAATCGTCATAAGGACGCAGAGGTTCAAACTCCTTTCCCGGCGCCACTTTTCAAGGGTATCTTAGGGTGGATAGCAGGAGTAGTATACCATGCTTGGTGTGGGTTCATTTCTCGTCGAGTTTTTTCATGGATTGATTGAACTCGTCTGGGTTCTGTGCAACGCAGCCGGACCTTAATCCCGCCCGGAGAAGCCGCGTACAGTTACCGCAGGCAACGCATATCTTCGAGGGCGGTATGGCCCCTGTTTCGAACATGTATCTGGGGAATCCTGGGGCGGCGATGGCGAGGCGCCCCCACCCGGCGATGTCCACTCTGCCCCGCTCGACGTTATAGGACGCCGCGTTTGTCCCGTACTGCCTTAGCCACGAGTACCCTGAGCCCACGAACGTCATCCCTGGGGCGCTCCGCTTCAGGGTCTCTACAATGTTGAAGTGCTTCTCCACGCCTTTCATTGGGTGGATCGGCGAGTCTCTGCTTCCCCTCATCTTGTCGTAGGGGCGCGTGAGGTACTGGCTGTAGTATGGGTTCCCGAGGGAGATGTTCACGAAGTCCACGCCGAGCCTCCCCAGCTCGTGGATGAGGCGGGTGGGCTCGGACGGGTCGAACCCCGTTAACCCGGTCTCCTCGTCCACTTCACCGGAGCAGCCGAACCCGTAGGGCGGCGGGTAGCCGTCGTACGCGTTCAGCCGCGACGTGACGGTTCCACCTGTCTCCTTCTTGATCGCCTTGATGGTGTCGAGGAGGAACCTCGCCCGGTTCTCGAAGCTGCTTCCCCCGTACTCGCCTTCTCTCGTGTACCCCGATAACAGGTCGTTCAGCAGGTAGCCGTGGCAGGCCTTCACGTCGACGGCGTCGAACCCAGCCTCGTACGCCATGGACGACGCCTCGACGAAGGCTTCCATCAACTCCTCCAGCTCGGCATCCGAGAGCACCCTGCCCACGTCCCCGCCTATGCCGAAGGCGTCGTCGACGCCTGGGAACCGATACGCGATGGCGGGCGACCTCCTGGACTTCTCCACCCGGTACCGCCCGGCGTGGCTCAGCTGGAGCACGAGGGCCGCCCTTCCCTCAAGCCCCAGCTCAGACATGCAGCTCCTCGACCTCTCCTTCACCTCGTCCACGACTCTCTTCAGCGGTTTCAGCGTCTTCCGCGAGATCACCATCATGCTGCCGTGGCTTCGGGCCTCGGGGAAGTCGAGGGAGCACGCCTCGAACCAGATCAGCCCGGCGCCGCCTTCGGCGTAATCAATGTACCTCCTACGCGTGTACTCTGTGGGCGCCCCTTCGGCGTCCGCGTCCGCCGCCTCCAGTGGCTGTATGGCGACTCTGTTGGGGAACGTCAGTTCTCCCGCCTGGACCGGGGTCTTGAGGATCGATATGTCCTCTGCGAACCCGATCCCCGGAGATTTCTCCCGAGCCAAGGAACGGATGGAGTCAAGGGACGAGAACGGGTCGTTTCTGCTCATAGCGCTCACCTAGTTCACAACGGGCAAACCGGCCGATCTGAGGGCATCCCTCAAGGGCTCAAGACCCGAGTCCGGGACCTCCACCAGCGGCTGCCGCACGGCTCTGCACGGAATCACGCCCTGCAGGTATAGGCACGCCTTGGTCCTGGCCCGGTACGCCCTCACGGGGGGAGCGAACACGGCGTCCACGAGGGGTTGGAACGCCTTGGCTAACTCAATGGCTTCCGCATAGCTTCCTTCGGCGCAGGCCTCGTAGCACCTAGCTATCCTCGCCGTGTCCTGAGCGCCGGCGCCTATGAGGGCGCCGTCGCAGCCCCATAGATAGCTCTCGAGTATGAAGTTGTCGTTTCCCGTCAGGTACGCTATTTCCCTGCCTCTTTCGGCCTCCAGCTCCCGGATGATCTTCATGGTGGACTTGAACTTGGAGAAGTTGAAGGTGGCCTCCTTAATCGCCACGACCCTGTCAAGGGAGGCGAGAGCCCTTAGGGAGGCCTCGCCCAGCTCTATGCCGCCGAGGGCGTCCTGAAGCTGGAATAAGATGAGGTCCATGTCGGCGTTCTCAGCGATCTCGAGGTGGTGCCGCCTCATCGCCTCGGGGTCCGGGGGGTGGCCTCTGAACGCCGTGTTCGGGAAGACCAGCACCGCGTCGGCGCCCGCGTCCCTAGCCTTCCTCGCCTCCTCGACGGACTGGTTCGTCGACGCCGCCGTTAACCCGGCTACAAGTATCTTCGGGCTTCTAAGCCGCCTTCTGGCTATCTCTAGAAGGGTCAGCCGTTCGTCGGATGTTAGCGTCGGTCCCTCCCCCGTGTCCACGTTGATGGCTAGTCCGACGACGCCCTGTTTCACGATCCACTTCAGGTATTTATCGTAGGCATCTGTGTCGATCTGGGCGTTCTCGTCCATGGGGGTGATGGTCGCCGGGATAAGTCCCCCGAACCGGTCCTTGTTAACCATAAGTATCATGAGAAATCGTCGACAAAGATGAAAAAACTATCGAACTCTGCATACGACTCTCCCTTCAGGGTATCGTGTGATCGTTATCAGAAAGTTGTGGCGCCGTCGCCTAGACCCGTGTGAGACAGCCCCACAAGAATGATAATACTTTTTTATTTAATAGTAATACTATGCGTGTATGGGTTTGAACGATACACGCCTTGAGATCGAGGAGATGATCAGGAACGACGATCTTGCCGGCCTGCTCCGTAGGACAGCCCTCATACACGGGCACCACTGCGTCGGCAGCGCCATGGGCGTCATAGCGGGGCACTACGCCATGAAGACCCGGGGCGTGGCGGAGAACACGGGAATGGAGCACGTCATCGCCATAGTGGAGACCAACAGCTGCTTCAGCGACGGCGTCCAGATGGTGACGGGCTGCAGCTTCGGGAACAACAGCCTGGTGTACAGGGACTACGGTAAGACCGCGTTCAGCCTCGTGGAGAGGAGCGGTAGAGGCGTCAGGGTCTCCACGCGACCCGATCTGGGGGATCTATTAAAGGCTAGGAACCCAGAGACGCAGGAGCTCTACAGGAGGATCGTCAACGAGAGGGACGCGACCCCGGAGGAGGAGGCCCGCATGATGGAGCTCAACAAGCGTCACTGCTTCTCCGTTCTGGAGATACCGGCGGAGAGGATATTCAAGCTGGAGCAGGTGGAGGCCGAGCTCCCAGACTACAGCCGTCTCCTTGAGAGTCACATATGCAGGGGATGCGGCGAAAAGGTGATGGAGACGAAGGCGGTTAAGAGGCCCGACGGGTACTACTGTATCCCGTGCAGCGGGGAGGGCTACGGTCAGCTGGACTGGGCGGGCATCCGCTGCGGGGAGGATGCCGGGTGATTGTCCTCAGAGTTTTCATTGATCCGAGTAAAGGTTAAGGATGATACAGGGTAGATCATGGGTGTGATTGGTTTGAGCGAGGAAGAAGCTAGGCTGAGGGGGCTCATAGAGCACTGGGCTCACCATAACGACGAGCACAGGGACAGGTTTCTGGAAGCGGCGAGCGAAGCCGAGGGGCTGGGGCTCAAGGAAGCGGCAGCCGAGATGAAGCGTGCGGCCGGTAAAGCGGACGAGGTCTCAGGGCACCTGAGGAAGGCGTTGGAGCATCTAGGAGGCCGGTGAAATGTGTGAGTTCAAGGTTTTCCTCGGTGACGAGAGGGTAGCCGAGGACGTCATCTACGCGAAGGTTGAGGACCATGGGGTCACCTTGCGGGATGTGCTCGGTAAGCCGGTCGTGGTTGAGGGTGTGCGGATAGTGGAGGTCGACGTGTCGTCGACGAGGCTCGTGTTAGAAAAAACAGGTTAACCTGATAACTTCATTTCCGCACATCTTTTCCTAGGCGTAAAAAATGGTTATGTAGAGGCTTCTTGGAGTATCTGGATGAAAAAAGATGTGTAGGAAATGATCAGGGGCTCGATGTGTGATCTGATAGCAGAATTATGGCGTCGAAGGGCTGCAGCGTCAACGTGTCGGTCACTGGTTCGCCGTTGTTTACTTCAGGGGCCTGCGTGCCCAGTATGCGTTTGATGCCGGTGCGGCTGTACGGCCCGGCTAGCTCCTCCGATGTGAACGTGTAGGGGTGGTTGAGGGAGTTCACGAGGACGAAGCCGTTCTCGAAGTCCCGCCTCCAAGGCCCGGCGCCGCCTTCGGTCACCCTTATGTTGTCTATCGCTATTTTCCCGCCGCCGCTCATGAGCTGGAAGTATATCTTATAGTCGCTGCCGTAGTTCAGTGTTACAGGGAACCTTACTTTGCCTGAACTCCCCGCAAAGATCTCTGGCAGCGTGTAACTGCCCAGTGTTCCGTCTGAACTAGTTATCCCAACGGAAAAGCAGTCATCGATCGTCTCAAGTATCTCCCAGTCAAATTCCACAACGTAGGTCTTTCCTGAACTGAAAGATATCGAACTGGTCTTGGTTTCTATCTTGGTCGTTTGCTTGTAGGTTGTGTGGTCTGGGTTGTCTATCACAAGTCTTCCGTTTTCAACAGCTCCCTCTCCCTTGATTTCAGAGGGTAATGCTCCGCCCTCAAAGTCCTCCTCCCAGATCAGGGTTTCAAGAGATCTGAGTTCTAGTGCGTCTTCGAGGGGCATGCCGAGATACCCCTTATATCGTCTGTCTTCCACGGCAACGCCCTCCTCATTCACCATGTATTCGTCAAACCAGTAAGGCACAGCCCGGTTGTCGTAAAGGTCATACTCGTAGAAGCCGTCTCCTAGAAGAGCTGTCCCCAGACCGAGCCGTTGCCTATAGATATCTTCGCTGGTGGGCTCAAGGTAGTTTCGGTCCTCAGGTGCTTCTGGTGTATCGCATGGGTGGCCGGATCCTTCCAGTATGTTAAGATGCGGCTCCCGGGTACTCTCCTGAGCCAAACAGTAGAGGTCCAAGCTGCTCCGCCAGGCACCTTCATTTGGCTGCAGCCTGCCGCCGCAGAGCCAGGGGTCAAGGAATGATTCAAAGATGTAGCCATCCAGATAGGGGGCTATACAGCCGTAGGGGTCATTGCCGGCGTTTCCTATGATGATCTCGTTGTCCCCTACCTCCGTCCTTAGTCTATCCATGAAGCTGATCCAGGCCTCTTTTGTCTGCTCGCTTATCTGGGCAGGGGGTTCGTCACGCTGTCCGTTAAGGTTGATGTCGAAGTCAATGAGGGAAGGGTTCTGGTAGTTTGGGATGAAGTGGCTAACCGTGGGAATGGTGTTGTCGATCATGATGCCGTCCCAGAGCCCGGAAGCTATGACCTTGTTTACCATATGGTCAAAGATGGCATCGGTGTATGTCTGCCCCTCTACAACAGGACAGCCATCAAAGATGTTCAGTTTGAGTTGACCTGGGTAGCCAACGCATTCTGGGGCTTCGCCATGGGTGTCTTTCATCACCCACTCCTGGGGCAGTTTGCTGTAGAAATCAAAAGTAGGGTTAATGTTGGCGCGGGGTGGCTCATAGATATACTCGCCCTCTGCGTAAATTGTATATGGTAGGATAACCATGTCGGGGTTTAGTTCACGGAGCCTCTTGACGAAGAAGGTTTCTGCGGTTTGGCTACCGACACTGGGTCCAGCGACGATGTCAAAGAGGGATAGCTTTTCCAGATATTCGTCCAGCTTATGGACACACTCTCCCTCCGGCCAGTCTGGCGCCATGCAGGTGCCATCATGTGCCCAGTGGTAAGGAGCCCCAAGTTGATAGTTTCCCAAGCGGGGGTAGGGCGACTCAGCAAGCTTTGCCCATCTGTCTGGGGGGCTGGTCACAGGCTGGGGATCTAAGCGGAATATTCTGAGGTTATCAATAGCGATGGTGGTTCCGGTGGCGGCAGTGAGTGTCAGGTAATAGTTAGGGGCACAGGGAGTCAGCGCCCCAAACGAGAATGTGCCACGCGGATCAGCATTAGGCAGCGGGCCGTGAAGGACCACCGACTCGTCCTCATCCATTGACCCTTCAGGGCGGAGATTAACCCACATAGGATGCTCGCCGGTGCCGGCGTCAAAAAGGTGATAGTCAAGCTCGAAGACGTAGTAAGTATCTCCTGCCAACGGCAGAAGCGTTGGGTCGGTTTCGATACCTTGACCATGGGACAGTTTGACCGAGGTCACGCCGTCCAGAGCCCCCTCGGTTATCAGCTCACCGTTTACGGCCACCCCGGGGTATGTGGCTGACTCAAAATCATTGGAGTAGATTTCAGTGTAATTCACGGTCCAACCATGAGGTATTCCTTCCGGGATATCCGGGACATCTGGACGCGGAGGTATCTCAAGGGTAGCCGGCTCCTCCTCAGGTGTTTCTGGAGGGGTCTCAGACGGAGGGGGAGAACCATCAGGGATCTCCTCGTCTTCCTCCGACGGCTCTTCTGGACGCATGCCCAGATATGCGCCCCCTGCTAACACGAGAACGATGACAAACAAAACTCCGATGGTTTTCGCATCTAGCTTCATTTTCTTACAACTCCGTTAATAATATCCAAGTAACGATAAATGGTTTATCCCTAAACTTCCAATATTTTTAGTCTACTCGCGGACGGAAAACGTGCTCAAAGGTACAAATCCCATCCTCGCCATGAGGAACCCGCCTGGGATCATCAGTGCCGTTGTGGCGAGGCTGGCCATGGAGATGACGAGGCTGATCTCCATCTCGGAGGCGCCCTGGCTGTCGAGAAAGAGCGGGAACAGGGGCTGTATCAGCTGGATCGAGATGACGATG
>DAOVEE010000177.1 GCA_030669135.1 Candidatus Bathyarchaeota archaeon
GTTGGACAGAGCTCGTCCAGCAGCTTCTCGGCGGCTCTCTCGGCCTCGGAGACGGACATCCTGGGCCAGCTGTACACCCACGCCGTGTAGGGGGTCCAGATGCTGCCCGTCAGCTCCTCCCTGGACAGCACGGGGATCACCTGGCACCCTGTGAGGCTCTGGGTGAGGGCCCTCTGGTGCTTGGAGCCTGGCTCATAGTTGGCCATGACCACGGGGACGGCGCGCAACCCCACGAGGAGCACCCGGGCGAGGGCGGCCGAGCCCGGCGGCCCGTCCATCTCGTGGCTGTTGGTCACTATGAGGACGTGGCTCCCCGGGGTGACTCGTTCCCTGAGCTTCTCAGCGGCTAGGAGGGTGAGGGGCCTCCCGTATCGTTGCCTGGTCTCGTCGTACACCTTCATCCAGGTGTACCTGTTCTTCACGGGGCCGCCTCTGCCCTTCCGCAGCAGCGGTACGGCTCCCGATGGGGTGGCGACGATGCGGTCCACCGTGTCGCCGAACCCTTCCAGTATCTGGGTTTCGATGTCGGACAAAACATCCACGGTATCTGGGTTGCCGTGTAGCGATATAAGGTTGGGCTAGGGTTCGCCGTGGTTGTCTTCAACGGCCTGGATTATCATGTATACGAGAAGGTTCACCAAGATGTGCCTGCCGCCGAGGAGTTTCATGACGAACTATCCGGCCTGTACCTCTCCAAGGCTTCAGCCATGCCGCCGCAGGTGAACCGGCCTTCGGGGCAGTGCCCCAGCATGTAGCAGTAGGGCCCCGCGTTCCCGAACACCTCCGGCTCCGCGTCCCTGCACTGGGTCAGCATGGCGTCGGCGAGGCGTCTTATCTCCCACTGGGCCCTGTTGCAGAGGCGCAGCCCGAAGAAGTGGAACAGGGCGGCGCCGTCCATCGTCATGAGGAGGCTCGTCTCTGTGGCGTTGGGGAGCACGAAACGGGCGTCCTCCTTGGGCACCCCTGACTCCACCAGCTTCTGGTACGCCTCGCTGGCCTTCTCTATAAGCTCGTGGAACGTCTCTGAGTCGTCCACGGTGGGCGGCGTCACGACGCGCTCTCTGAGCCTCTTCACGGTGATGTACCTCTGGCTCTGCTGGCTGAAGGAGGCGACCCTGTGCCTGACCAGTTGGTGGCTGCACGCCCTGCTTATCTTCTCGACGGCGAAGGTGTAGGCGAGGTGGGGCAGTAGCTGCCTCCAGTCGAGCTCCGGAAACCCGTCCCTGAGTTCCTCGTACGGGGTGTGGGCTAGAAGCCGGGCGTTCACCTCTTCTAGTCCTCCAGGAACCCGTGTAAGTTGGGCGCGACGGCCTTGACGGAGGCCACGAGGGCGTCTGTGAGCGGCGTCTTCCTCGACTGGGCGTACTCGACGACGGCGCGCAGGTTACCGCTGACCAGCCACCGTGTCTCCCCTAGCCTCGTGAAAGTCAGGAACCTCGTGTCCAGGGTGGCTTCCAGCACCTCGTCGCCTGTGGCCTCCAGCATCCAGACCATGCGGTTGTGTTCCAGTATGTTCCCGTGCTGGACCTCGGCGCGGCCCACCACTTCCCTGACCTTCTCGGGTTTACTGAGAAGCCTGTCGTAGAGTGTGCTGGGCTGGGCTCCGCTGGTTGTGGTGAGCATGCTGGTCGCTATCATGGTTTCCACGTTGGGGGTGTGGGCCACCAGCTCCAGCTTCAACCCTGGGCACCTATACGGGTGATACCTCGGGCTTCTTGGGCTTCTCCTTGAGCTCAGGGGGCACGTTCACGGCCCTGACGACGTTGATGCTGTTGATGACGTAGATGGGTGTGCCGTCGGGCTCGTAGCGTCTGAGGCGTTTTACGCCCCTTAGCACGAGCTTCAACTTGAGGGTGGTGCCGTCGGCTAGCTTGTACTCGTTCCACTGCTCCTTCTCCTCGGTGAAGTCGATATCCTCGGAGTCCTGTAGCGCCTCCCTTTGCCTCTTCGACATGGTCTCTATCCCGTGAAAGGGGCGTGTGAAGGTATAACTGTGTTACTGTTGGACCGTGTCAAGCACTGTGACGGCGTCGGCCGCCTCCTTGCAGAGACTGGGCAGCTCAAGCTCCTCCTCCAGCCTCCTTATGACCTCGATCTTGGATCGGGTCGCCGGGTTGGGGGGTACGGCGGTGCAGCCCTCCACCTTCCGGGCGGTGATGTCGTAGGTGCCCACCGTCCGTGCTATGTCCTCTATCTCGACCTTGTCGAGTCCGATCAGCGGACGTAACACGGGGATGGAGACGGCGTTGTCTAGAACGAAGAGGTTCGCCATGGTCTGGCTCGCCACCTGGCCTAGGCTCTCACCCGTCACCACGGCCTTGAGGCCGTTGTCCTCCGCGTACGCCTCTGCTATCCTGTACATGGAGCGTTTGCACATGATGCAGGTATACCGGGGCTCGGGGCTCTCCAGTATCCGCGTCATCACCTGCCCCATGGGGGCTGAAAGCAGCTTGAAGCTGTCCATGGGGACGTACTCCGCTATGGCCCTGAAAGCCTCCTTGACCCGCGTGATGTAGCTCGGCCCCACGTGGGGCGTCTGGTCCATGAATAGGGGGTGCACGTCCAGGCCGCGTTTCATCATCATCCAAGCCGCCACGGGGCTGTCGATGCCTCCGCTGAAGAGGGCGGTGACCTTCCCCTGTGAGCCGTAGGGCAGCCCCTTTACGCCGGGGACCATGGACGAGTACACGTATGCGGCGTTGTCCCGCACCTCGGCGTAGAGGGTGACGTCGGGCTCGTCCAGGTTGACGTAGACCCTGAACTCGTGTGTCTCCAGCACCCGTGAGCCGGCCTCCACGGCTATCTCCCTGCTGCCGTAGGGGTGGGTGCCCACCACCCTGGGGCGCACCGCGAAGCCGTCGCCGTCACCCAGCGCCCTCCTGGACTCCTCCACTATGGCTTCCACCACCGAATCGAAGTCGGTCCCGGTCTCGGTGGAGGGCATGGCGTGCACGACGCCGAAGACCTTGGCGACTACCCCTGCAGCGTTCCCGGGGATGCCGTCCACGTAAATTCGTCCGAACCTCCGCTTGACCTTGGCGTCGGTGTACCCGGCCCTCCTTAGCTGGTGCTTGATGTGGCCCACGAGCTGTCTCTCCAGCTGGTTGCGCACGTATCTCCCCTTTAGGGCTATCTCGCTGTATGAGACGAGGATCGTCAATTCGGTGAATAACCTTGTTTTGGCGCTCTTAAGGTGTAGGGTTTATATCGGATACCGTTTTTTCATCTTATGAAGAGAAATGTCGTTTTGGGATGAGTGGTTCAAGCGGTTCGGCCGAAGGTCCAGCATTTTCGGTGACATCGACAGGATGATCGAGGAGATGGAGAAGGAGATGGCCGAGGCGTTCAAGGGTATGGAGAACGCGGTGCCCGAGGACATGTACCGGGAGCGTCGGCTGCCGGACGGCTCGGTGCGCCGCGAGTACGGGCCCTTCGTCTACGGGTACAGCGTCAAGATCGGTCCAGACGGCAAGCCCACCATACGGGAGTTCGGCAACATGAAGCCCGGGCTCACAGGGGAGGACGGAGCCCCTCTGAACCTCACGGAGCGGAGG
>DAOVEE010000122.1 GCA_030669135.1 Candidatus Bathyarchaeota archaeon
CGACCCACCCGTCTCTGCCGTTGATCCTTATGGGGTTAACCAGCTCGCGGAAGATCACGCCTTCCTGTACGGCGTGCTCAAATTCTTCCGCCCTCGCGGGAGCCTCCGTTCTTGACCTTCTATAGAGGAGGTGGGTCTCGGCGCCGTAACGCAGGGCGCATCTCGCCGCGTCCATGGCCACGTTTCCCGCCCCGATCACAGCCACCTTCTTACCGACCACTATTGGTGTGTCGTACTCTTCTGGGAACCTGTATGACTTCATCAGGTTGGTTCGTATCAGGAACTCGTTGGCGGAGTAGACACCGTTAAGCTCCTCGCCGGGGATCCGCATGAAACGCGGGGCCCCTGCACCCGTGCACACGAAGACGGCGTCAAACTCGTCAAGGATCTCTTCGAAGGTGACGTTTAAGCCAACGATCCTGTTCAGCTTTATGGCGACCCCCAGCTTCTCCAGGTAACTCAGCTCCCTGTCCACTATGTTCTTGGGTAGACGGAACTCCGGGATGCCATACTGGAGGACTCCCCCCGGTTTATGGAGAGCCTCATACACCGTGACCTGGTAGCCGTGTTTCCTCAGGTCGACTGAGCAGCTGATGCCGCTGGGGCCGGAGCCGATGACGGCCACCTTTTCCGGTTTGTCGACTATCTCGATGGGCTCCTCGACGTCGTTGTCTATGGCCCAGTCGCCGATGAACGACTCCAGTTTCCCTATGTTGACCGGTTCACCGACTCGCCCCAGGGTGCAGGCGCCTTCACACTGGTGTTCCTGTGGGCAGACCCGTCCCGCGATGGAGGGTATGGGGTTGTTTTCCTTCAGCGTCTCGTAGGCGTCCTTGAACCTGTTCTCCGCGATCTCCTTGACGAACTTCTTCACGTCGACCAGCACGGGGCAGTGGTCTCCGCACGGAGGGTTCGCGCATTGGAGGCACCGCTTCGCCTCCGCCACGGCTTCCTCCGCGGAGAACCCTAGGGGCACCTCGTCGAAGTTGTGTATCCTCTCTTCTACGGGCTGCTCTCGCATGGGCACCCGTTTCTTCTCCATCATAACCCCTCCCTGCTCTGAAGGTAGGCCTCCTTAGCCACCCCCTCGGGCTTCTTGAACATCCCGAGCCTGTTTATGACTTCGTCGAAGTTTACTTTGTGAGCGTCGAAGAGGGGCCCGTCTATGCAGGTGAGCTTCATGGCTCCGTCTATGAAGACCCTGCATGCGCCGCACATGCCTGTGGCGTCGACCATTATCTGGCGGAGAACAGAGCGCGCCTGGACGCCGTGCTGCTTTGTCAGGTCGGCCATCTCCTTCAGCATCTTTATGTCGCCGCACCCCAGCACGATGTCGATCTTCCGTTCCTGGAGAAGGTCTCTCAGGACATCTATGTAGTGCCCCTTCACCCCGTACGTCCCGTCGATTGTGGTGACGTAGTATTCGTCGCTGACCGATCTCAGCTCTTCTTCGCTGTAGACGTCGTCCTTCGTCGGGAACGTCTGGATGGAGATGACGTGGTTTCCCTCGACCTTGTGCAGGGCCTCGCAGTACACGTAGTTCTCGGCGTGTCCGCATACGAGGTCAGAGCACCACACGACTGTGCCGTATTTTTCTATGGGGAAGGCGTTACCCATGGGGCCTATGACCTGGTAGAACGAGTCTCCGACCGTGTAGTCGTCTAGCATGAGGCTTGTCTTCCCGAGCCTTTTTATGAACATGGTGATCCTACCATCCTCAGCCTTCTGGACAGACATGGGGATCCTTTCACCCTTCTCATGCGTCATGAGGACGACGAACTGCCCTGGTCTGAGCCTCTCAGCGACGCGCGGCGCCTCGACCTCGATCAAGTAATCCTGTGAGTTCAGGTCGCTTTTCTCGGTAATGCGAAACTTGGACATCCCTGAATGGATGTCAAGTTTGTATATAAAATTTAAGCTAGGCTAACGAAAATTTATAGTTATTATTCGAATGACTCCGATATTTTATACTCTATACACTATTTTTATCTAGTTCTCACGGACGCGCCGCGTGTTACTTTCGCTAACTTTTCGTAAGCAGACTTGGACAACCGGCCGAGATGGGTGGTATCAATGCTTTTTCCAGTCCACATCGTCGCGTGGGCTCAAACTTTACGCGTGTTTTTAATCTTGGTTTCGCGTAGTCTCATATCTCGGTGTCCTCGTTGCTGGGGCGTTTGAAGAAGGAGCCGGGGTTCCTCCGGGGCAACCTGCTTGTGATCATGGTGAGCTACATGGTGTTCGGCTTCACCAGCGGCCTCATAGGCACCCTCCGGAGCCTGGCCAAAGTGCCCGCGGCCACCGTCTTCGCGTATCTATACGAAGTCAATAGGGTCTATCCATACTATGTTGGGGTGGTTATTGAGGTCGTCATCGTCGCCATCATTTATGCGTTGGTTGCGGAGCCGACCGAGGCGGAGGAGTGGCTGGTCACGGCCAGGTTCGTCTCATGGTGAACCCGTGGAACTCGCCGGTCGCCTCCTCTTTCTCGACGCGGACCTCTGTGACGTGGGCGCTGGTGGGGCCTCGGTGGCACCACTGTATGAGGCGGTCGACCATCTCCTCGCCGCCCTCGACCACAGCCTCGACGTCTCCGCTGGGCAGGTTCTTGACCCAGCCTTTGAGGTTGTGGTGGTTCGCCATGCGCTTGACGCCTGCCCTGTAGCCGACTCCGTGCACCCGGCCCCTGATGAGGAGGTGTGCGCGGATCATTGGAGGTCCTCGACTCCGTAGCGGGCTGATATGTAGCAGCTTCCCTCGTGGCTGACCATGCAGGGGCCGACGGGGCTTTCTGGGGTGCACGTCTTGTTGAAGAGGGGGCACTCCCATGGGTAGATTATGGCGCGGAGTACGTCGCCGCACCTGCACCCGTGGGGCATCTCGTAGCTGGCCTCAGTCTCGACGTGGAACCGTTTGGCGGCGTCGTGGGCCTCGTACTCGTCCCTGACCTTGAGGCCGGACTTGGGGATGACGCCGATGCCTCTCCAGGGAGCATCCTCTGGCTCGAACACCTGATCCAGCAGCCGGAGGGCCCGCGGGGCTCCTTCGGGCTTCACGGCGCGTCTGTAGCTGTTCTCTATCTCGGCTCGGCCTTCCTTGATCTGCTTTAGGATCATGGCTACACTCATGAGGATGTCGAGGGGCTCGAAGCCAGCGATGACTTGGGGGACGCTGTACTTCTCGGCTACCTCCCTGTAGCCTTCCTCGCCGATGATGGTGGATACGTGGCCGGGGTCTATGAAGCCGTCAACCTGGGTGACGCCCATCTCCATGAGGGCCATCATGGCGGGGGGTATGAGGAGGTGGGCGCTGTAGACGCTGAAGTTGTCCGGGGGCCCGGCGGCTAGCTCGGATGCGGTGGTGGGGGCGGTGGTCTCGAAGCCCACGGCGAAGTGGATGACCTGTCGGGTTGTCTTCTGGGCCATCTTGACGGCGTCGTGGATGCTGTAGACGATGCGGATGTCGTGGCCGCGGGATTTGGCGTCTTGGAGGCTGCCTAGGCCGGCTGGGACTCGTATCATGTCGCCGTAGGTGGTGACGGTGTGGCCTTGCTCGGCGAGCTTTATGGCGTAGTCGATCCTGTTGGGAGGGACGGTGCATACTGGGCATCCTGGGCCCATGAGGACCTCGACGTTCTTTGGGAGCATGCTGCGGACGCCGTACTTGGTGATGGTGTCCTCGTGGGTGCCGCAGATGTGGACGATACGGTACCTCCTGCCGTCGCTGGCCAACTCCTCGATGAGCCTCACCACCTTCTTGGCTGTATCGCTGTCCCTGAACGCGTCCACGAAGCTGAACATCAAGAACCCCATACCAGCATGAAATAAAAAGAAAACCATACGGTAGGCTGATTCCATATCCATGAAACGTTACGAGAGGGATTCATCTCTCCGCCTGAAGCTTCTTTACGGCGCCTAGAAACCAGCCTCTGAGTCGCAAGAGTCGCCGACAGCCCCGTCTCTCCGTCCCTAAGTTGGTGATGAAAAGGAGCTGTCACTCTCGTCATTGACCATGTACCTTTTCGGGGGGTGACTGGCCCTTTCGGGGACTACGTAGAGGGGCTTGCTCATTCCCAGCTACTCAATAGCAACGAAATTTGATATTATGAACGAGGTATGACCTAAATCACAACGACCTAAAACGAAGTAACAGAGAAAAATCCTCTTAAAGAAAAGTGAAAAATCTCTAAAGAATTCAGCCAATGAGGGATGTTACATGAAAAAGGAAACAAGTCGATGTAACAATGTTCCTACCCATGTGGAGGGCGGGTCCCTTAGTCGTATACTTTTGGCAAAAAAGCATATATATTGACAAAGGTATATCGAATTCATGGCTCCCGGCTCGGTCCCCAGCAAGGTGTTCGACTATATCTCCAAGCGAGAGTATGTCACCCTAGACGATATAGTGGACGAACTCAACGTCTCCAGAGTCACGGCGAAGAACTATCTGAGCAGACTCGAGAGCCTCGACGTGGTCAAGCGAATCGGGAGGGGCATCTACCAGATCGGAGGAGGGGAGACCGCGGAGGTCGAGCTCAACCCGCGGGTCATGAAGCTCACAGAGACGCTGAGAAACCGCTTCCAGTTCGCCGACCTCGTGACGTGGTCCCTCAGCATGCTATCGGACTACTCCCACTACGCCATAGGCAAGGACCTCATGTTCGTCGAGGCCGAAAAAACGCTGTCGAAGAGCGTGAGGGACTACCTCCTGGAGAAGGGCTACAACCCGATCCTTGGCCCCGATAAACGGGACTACAGGGAGTACACGAATCACCCGGGGGAGCTCGTGTTCATCCTCGAAAGACGCGAGAGGTACGCCGTGAAGGGCTACACACCCTACCCCGAGAAGGTCTGGGTTGACACGTATTTCCTGGTCACCCGTAAGGGCCTCAGCTTCTCCCCGGGCGAGCTTGGCGTGATCTTCGCCAATATGCTCAGGGCTGAGGGCGTGAACTTCAACCGGTTACGCAGATACGCGCAAAGGAGGGGGATAGGAAACGAGGTGGTCCTGTTCCTCTATGGCATAAGAGGGCTTTACCCTAACCAGCTCCCCGAGGAAGCCTTGGGGGTGCGGGTCGAGGCTCTGCGAGTCATAGAGGAGATGGTGGAGGCGGCCGCCGAGTGAGAGATGAGGCCGCCTGGGTGGGAAGCCCCGAGAACTTCACGCAAACCCACGTCGAGAGCCTGTTCTCAGAGGGCCTCGTCAGCAGCAAGGTGAACCTGGAGAAGGCGATCTTCGCCTTGGAGTACGTGGCTCAGCTCCAGGACACCGGATTAGACTTCATGTTTAAGGGAGGGTCCGCGGTGCAGATTCTCCTGGGAGACCGTTGGAACCGGCTTAGCGTCGACGTGGACATATGCACTGACGCCTCTGAGGAGGAGCTGAGAGAAACACTTGAGGCTATAAAGCGTAGGTTTGAGGGCGGGGGCTTCACATACGGCGCCCGGAGGGAAGAGATTCTAGGCGCGGTCCCCTTCCTCTCCTTCAGGGTGACGACGCCGCCCATCACCGAGAGAGGCAGAGTGATCCTCCTCGACGCCATGGGGTTAAAACCCCGCTATGCTACGAGGACGACTCCACTGAGGTCCTTCTACTATGACTCCCACGTCACCGTGACCACCCCAACCATAGGCGCCATACTGGGTGACAAGCTCTCCACCATCGGGCCCACCACGGTGGGACGAGCCATGAGGGACAGCCGAAACGGCCTCGAGTACGCGAAGCACTTCTACGACATATACCACCTGTCATACGCTGAGCCTGACTCAGAGGAGTGCGCTAAAGCCTACTCAGAGTCTGTGGACATCCAGTC
>DAOVEE010000179.1 GCA_030669135.1 Candidatus Bathyarchaeota archaeon
AGCAGGAACGTTGCTCCGACGATCATCATGCCGGATGTTTCGTCGGGTCTTGACGCGTCGAGCTCCTGGATGGGTGACACGAGTATGAAGAACAGCACGGGGCCCGAGACGAGGCCCATGAGTTGGCTCCGTCTCGCCTTCCGCCACTCGAAGCCCGCGAGGTATCTGACGACGCCGTAGACCACGGTGACGCCCACGACGCATACTAGGAGTGGGTGTAGGAAGCCGTCGGAAATGGACGGCAGCCACCCGAACACCAGCCCGGACGCCAGGGTCGCGACCAGGCTCACCGCCGTGTAAAAGGCGGGGCGACGCATGGGTCTGGCTCCCCTCCTGACCCAGTCGCTTGGCAGACGCCTGGCCGCGTATATGAACCCGAGTGTAACAGCTACCCCTAGGAGGTACTCCGCCGCAGGCGGCCAGTAGCCCAGCATCTTGCCGAAGAGGATGAACCCGGCTCCGACGTCCAGGAGCAGGGCGGCGGCGACGATCTTGAGCTGCCTGTCTGTGAGCCACGGCGTCGACTTGCGAGATGGGTAGGCGAGCTCCACGAGGAGGACCGGGGTCACTACGCTGAAGAGGGCGTGGTAGATGGTGAGCTCCACCGCCCAGACCCAGTTCACGCCCCAGGCTCGGCCGAAGCCCCCTAGGACGCCGAGGTCCATCCACGACGGGTTGTAGAAGCTGGCGACCATGAGGGCTTCCTCGAGGACGCCGTAGCCGCACCCCAGCAGCATCAGGGTTCCCACGCCTTTCCTCCAGCGTACCTTGAGCTCTCTGCATACTAGTGCTCCGCAGCCGTAGAGGGCTACCAGTACGGTGAAGCCGAAGGGCTGGAAGAACTCTGTTGGCGGCGCCGAGCCTGAGAGGAGTTCGCCCATGGCCGGCGCGAGGAGCAGGAGGACGAGCCACGGGGGGACGCCGAAGCCCATGATCGTATGGATGTCTCTGAGGCTTTAAGGGGTGCCGAGGAAGGGGGCTCGGGCCGTGGGTCTCTTATGTTGCGGTAAGCGCTGTTTAACCATGGGGCTGGATGCCGGGGTCTTCGAGAGGGGCGAGAAGGTCGCAAAACTTGGATTCGCCGCGGTGGCCTTCATGGGTGCCGTGAAGGGCGTGGTGGGGTGGTACTCAGGAAGCGTCTCGCTTCTCGCCCAGGCCGTGGACTCCTTGACCGACCTGATCTCGCTGGTGGCGGTCTTCGCCGGCATGAGGCTGAGCCGTAGGCCGCCCTCCGAGAGGTTCCCTTATGGATACTACAGGGCGGAGACGCTGGTGTCTCTCGCGATAAGCGTGGTCATACTGTTGACGGGGGGCGGGATGCTCTTGGAGTCTTGGTCCCGGATGCGAAGCCCCGTTCCCGTTTCCGATCCATTGCTTGTGGCGCTAGCCGCTGGGCTTTCGGCGCCTGCGCTGCTGGCTCTCAGCGGTTACACCGAGAGCGCCGGAGAGGAGATGAACTCTCAGGCTTTGATGAGCCAGGCCGCGGACTTCAAGGCTGACGTGTATAGCTCTGTGGTGGTGCTGGCTGCGGCTGGAGCTTCGTGGCTGGGCTACCCCTTCCTGGAGGGGGTGGCGGGCGCCGTGATCAGCGTCCTCGTGGTCCGGGTGGGGGCCAGCATGGCGTGGCAGGGGCTGCTGTTTCTGATGGACGCCGTCGAGGACCCGGATATGCTGCTGGAGGTGAAGCACCTAGCGGAGGAGGTTAGGGGCGTTACGGCGGCCACGGAGGTGCGGCTGAGGCGGTCGGGTCCCTTCTGTTTCGGCGAGATCACCATCAAGGTGGATGAGAGGCTGCCGGTTGAGCAGGCTCACCGGCTGAGCCACGAGGTGGAGAGCCGGGTGAAGGAGGGCGCGCCGTCCATCGAGTCGTTGGTTGTGCACGTGGAGCCTGGTGAACGCAGCCGCCACAAGGTCGCAGTCCCGACGACCATGGACGGGGGTCTGGGGTCTACAGTGTCGCCTCATTTCGGGGTCTCACCCTTCTTCATATTCGTCGAGGTCGGGGAGGAGGGCGCAGAGAGGTGGTACACCCGGCGCAACCCCGCGCTGGGCGCCGAGAAGGGGCGGGGGAAGGCCATAACGGATTTCCTGCTGGAAGAGGATGTGACGACTCTCCTCTCGGACGAGGTGGGCGAGGGGCCGTTCCATATACTTAGAGACTCCTTCGTAGAGTTATACAAGGTCACCGGGGGTTCCGTGGTCGGCGAGGTTATCGACAGCTTCGCCGAGGGTACGCTGCCTTTGCATGAAGGAGGCTCTGGGCGGCCGGGGAAAACGGAAGATGTTTCCAGTTAATTGCCTGAGTGCATAAAGTTCACGAGTAATATACAGCCCATATAGTCGTTCCATAGCCTAATTATTTGCACGAGCGCTCAAAGGGAGTATAAAGTACATCGACGAAGTTATCAAAGAACGTCAGCTGATGCGTCTACAGCTCATTATCTCTATGGGGGGCTCAAGCCTTTGCCCTTCGTGGGGCTGCCGATGGATCTCCCTGACCGCCTTCATGCCTACTCTGACGCGTCCGAACGCCGCGAATCCCTGCCCGTCCGGGTTCCTTCTGCCACCGTAGTCCAGCTCGGGCTGGTCCCCGCTGCAGATGAAGAAGCTGGAGGTCGCGGTCCCCGGGGCCATCCTCGCCATGGAGACTGCGCCGTCTGTATGGCTCAGCCCCGTTGTCTCGGTGGTCTCGTGCTCGATCGGGGGGTATTTTGAGGGGTAGGCGGCGTCCTCGGGCGTCGTGCCTCCCTGGATCACCTCGATCTTCACGTCCGAGTCGGGCTGGTTCTCCATGGTGACGGTCCTGAAGAAGGCGGTGCTGTCGAGGAGCCCATCGTCCACGTATCGGAGGAAGTTCTCCGAGGTTACCGGGGCTCTGTCTCGGAATATCTCGACCTCTATTTCTCCGAGGGGCGTGGTTATCAGGACGAGGGTGGGGCCTTCTGGCGAATTCATCTCAATCTGAGCTGCATTTCTCGATTGTTCTATAATAATTGCGTGCACGAGGAAAACGACGCCCTATTTATTCAACATGCTCGAATGTGATAAAAACCCATGGTCTCCCTGAAGATCGTTTCACCTCAGGTCATCCACAAGTCTGACGCCAGAGGCGTGGCCCTCGGCAGATACGCCTCATGAGGCTTCGGGGCAGGTGTGTCTTTTTCTGTTTTACCGATATTTGTGTGCTGAGTGCGCGCACCGTTAAACCCGTTTTTCTTAAAATCTAAATACGTTTTCAACCAACCGGTCTCCATGTACGACGTTCTCATCAAGGGTGGACGGGTTATCGATGGCACCGGTAGCCCATGGAGAAAAGCCGATGTTGGGATTTCAGATAAGTCCATCAAAAAAATAGGTCTTACCTCAGAGTCCGATGCAGAGAGGGTTATAGATGCTAGGGGTCTCGTGGTATCACCTGGTTGTATTGATATCCACATCAATGCTGACCATACGGTTCTCGGTAACACCGCTTGTC
>DAOVEE010000059.1 GCA_030669135.1 Candidatus Bathyarchaeota archaeon
CCATCATAGAGCCCAAGCACATTGAGCTGGACCGTAAGGGCCACCTCAAGGAGAAGATCGGTACAACTGGGACCGGAACCGGCCCCTGCAACGCCGACAGGGCCATGCGCACCGCCAAGATGGCGAGGGAGATACCAATGCTTGAGCTCTACATAAAGGACGTGCCGCAGCTCGTGAACGACGCGCTGGACCGCGGCGAGAACGTGATACTTGAAGGGACGCAGGGCACCTACATCAGCCTCTACCACGGGGGATACCCGTACGTCACCAGCAACGACGTGTGCGCCGCCGCCGTATGCAGCGACGTCGGCGTCGGCCCGACGAGAGTCGACGAGGTGGTGCTCGTCTGCAAGGCCTACGTGACCCGTGTAGGCGCGGGACCCCTGGAGGGCGAGATCAGCTACGAGGAGGCCAAGAGGAGAGGCTGGGACGAGTACGGCACCGTCACGGGCAGGCAGAGGAGGGCGGCCCCCTTCAACCACAGGCTGGCGAAGAGGGCGGCCATGATCAACGGGGCGACGCAGCTCGCGATAACCAAGCTGGACATAATGTACCCTCAGTGCAAAGGCGTGAGCAGCATCGACGACGTGCCCGACGAGGGGAAGGCTTTCATTGCCGAGATCGAGGAAAAGGTCGGGCTACCGGTTACGCTCATAGGCACCGGCCCCGGCGTAGAGGAGATCATAGACAGAAGGTAGCTAGCCGAACAGGCCCCTCTTCTTACCGAGTTCCCGATCCAGTTCCTCTATGAGCTGCCGCTGCTTTCTGGTGAGCCTCTTAGGCACCGTGACGGTTACGTGAACCAGCTGGTCCCCCTTCCCGAAGCGCCCAGAGATTCCCTTCCCCCTCATCCTGAGTATGTCGCCGTTCTGGGTGCCGGACGGAACCTTCAGGCTCTCGGCTCCTTTAAGCGTAGGCACCTCTATCTCCGTGCCCAGCGCCGCCTGGGGGAAGGATACCTCTGCCTCGTAGATTACGTCCGTGCCGCGCCTGATCAGGTGCTTGTGAGGCTTGATCCTGACGAGGACGTAGAGGTCGCCCGGGGGGCCTCCGTATCTCCCTGACTCGCCTTGGCCGCGGAGGTTGAGGTAGACGCCGTCGTCGATGCCCTCAGGCACAGAGACCTGTATGGTGCGCCTCTTCTCCTCCAGGCCGTTGCCGCCGCAGAGCCTGCACGGGGTCTCGGCTAACTTTCCTCTTCCGTTACACCGTGGGCACGTGGTGACTGTGATCATCTGGCCGAAGAGGCTCTGAGTCCTCTGCTGTATCTGCCCCGAGCCGTTGCACCTTGGACACGTGGTGACCTTGGTCCCTGGTTCAGCCCCGTTGCCTCCGCATCGACTGCACTTCTCGAGGCGGTTGAGGCTAAGCTCCACGGTTGCCCCGAAGGCAGCCTGCTCTAGGGTGATCTCCACCCGGGCCTCCAGGTCCCTGCCTCTCCTTGGGCCCCTGCGGCTGGTGGCCCTGAAGCCGCTGAACCCGCCGCCGAATATGCCGCCGAAGATACGGCTGAAGAGGTCGTCCCCGAAGCCCATCTCCCTGAAGATGCTGCTGAAGTCGGCGCCCCTGAAGATGTCCTCGGTGCTGTATGCTCCGCTGATGCCCGCGTGGCCGAACCTGTCGTACTGTTGACGCTTCTGCTCGTCGCTGAGGACGGCGTAGGCCTCGCTTATCTCCTTGAACTTGTCCTCGGCGTCGGGTTCCTTGTTCCGGTCGGGGTGGTACTTGAACGCCAGCTTCCTGAAGGCACGCTTTATGTCGTCTTGAGAAGCGCCGCGCTCGACGCCAAGAACCTCGTAGTAGTCACGCTTCTCAGACAACCGACTTCACGTCCGCCCAGTTACGCTGATTCTTCCGAGACCCTCAGTTTATAAACGTTATCAGTTGAAGAGAAAAACGTGGTGGGGCTACCTGGGGGTATCCGGGTGCCACTTCCTCTGGATCTCCAAGGTCTTCCTCATACCCGTGGCCTCAAGGTGCTCGATGATCTTGTTCAACGGCGTGTGCTCCGCGATCTTGTCCCCCTGGGTCGCCAGTCTGAGCAGCAGCCTCGCTATGACCATGGAGCCCTCCTGGAGGTTCCGTGGGTCGACCTTGTCCATCATGTCGGCGGTGGTGTGTCCCCACCCCCTGCCCACTATGAGCTGCTGGATGCTTGGCTCGGCGTGCATGTATATGCATGGAACCCCCTGCATGTAGAAGGGCCAGTGGTCGCTGGCGGCGGACGTCCCCGTAAGTATCTCCGTCGGGTACTTCGTCTCCTCCAGGAACTCTTCGAGCCAGTCCTTCATCTCGGGGGGCTGGTAGACGGTGAACGCGGCGTGCTGGGTGCCCTGCTTGTACGCCAGGCCTCCAAGCTCCAGGTTAACCATGATGCCGGTCCTGGGCATGTCGTCGACGTGGTCCGCGACGTAGCAGGTGCTCCCGGTGACGCCTATCTCCTCGCAGGCGAAGCAGATGAACCTGATTCCCCTCCTCAGCTTGCCTCTGAATGGCTTCAAGGCGCGGGCCAGCTCCATGGTGACCACCGTGCCGCTGAGGTTGTCCATGGCGCCCTGAGCTATGTCGTGGCCGTCGTAGTGGCCGCCCACCACTATCCACTCGTCTGTCTCCCCAGGCAGCTCCGCGACTATGTTCGCGGACATGGTGTCGGGGATGACCTCGCTGCCGTCGCTGAGCCGGACCCTCAGCGGCTTGTCCTTGGCGAGCCTCAGCATGTGGCTCCCCGTCTCGAGGCTCACCCCCACCCCAGGTATCTCTCCTCCCATCCTGTAGCTGGGCCTGAGGCTACCGGTCGGCGGAAGCTGCCCCGGGTTGTGGTTCATGAAGATGAAGCCTACGGCGCCGTACTCCACGGCGTATCCGTACTTGGTGCGCCTGTGGACCCTCTTCCCTCTGGGGCTCGTGGCGCTCGAGCACATCACAATCTTGCCTTCAACGTCTTTAGGGTCTACGGCCTCGAACTCCTCGGGGCTCCCGGTCCCCAGATCGATTACCTCGGCGTCAACCTCGCCGCCCGGGCTCATCGCTAGGCTTATGGCCTCGAACTCCCGTTCAAGAGGCTCCTTCATCTCGAGCTTTACGGGGCCCCTCCTCCACCCGTTGTAGTTGAAGGGCTCGGCGCGGGCGTCCGCGTAGCCGTACTTCTTGAGCTTCTCGACCATGTACCTCTGAGCCTCTTTTTCGCTGGGGGTCCCGGCGAATCGGCTGCCTATCTCGTCGGCCATGACGAGCATGTTCTCGTGTATCTCGTTGTTCTGCCAGATGTCGCCGATGAGCGTCCTCTCGGCTTCCACGTTAACTTTACTTAGCATATGGATCAAGTAGAAACTGTTTGATGGCTTTTTAGGGGTTACCCGTCTGGATGGATGTAGTAGGTTATGAACGAGCCTTGGCTTGACCCCCTGAGGTATACGGTGCTGAACCAGATGACGTACGCCTCGTCACAGTGGTGGATGCTGTCATAGAGGCTGTAGTCGTAGACAGGCGCGCTCAGGGAGTCTCTGAAGATGCCATAGAACTCGTTCCAATCCTCGATCTCTTGTCTCTCGATCCTGACGGAGTTTTTGTATTTTCTTTTTATACTCTCCTCCCACTCCTCCATGTCGCCCCAGGCCAACGTCCCGTCGAGCTCGTAGCCGCGGGCCACAAGTAACTTGACTTTCCGGGCGTACTCCCTTCCGCTTACGGACATCTGTGTCCCGGCGACAGCTAAGACGATGGCGATGAGCAGTCCTACGGCTAGTATAGTCTTCTTCTCCTTTTTGTCGTCCTTCTTGAAGCGGCTCACAGGGTACGCCGCTACTGAGTCGTGGGCAGCCGCCTAAATGGGTTAAGGAAGAGAAATCTCTAAACTGGTTATGTGTCTGGGAACAGGGTTACTGCTTCTTTTCCTCGTCCACGACCTTATAGTCGGCGTCCACCGTCTTCTTTCCCTGTTCCTCCTGGGAGCCGGGCTGCTGGGCGCCGGCGGTCTGCTCTGCCTGCTGCGCCGCGGCCGCCTGCTTGTATATCTCCGAGCCTGCCTCCTGGGCGACGCGCTGCAGATCCTCCATCTTGGCCTTGATCTCCGAGACGCTTCCCTCCTTCACGGCGTTCTTCAGGGCGTCGAGGCTGCCCTGTATCCTCGCCTTGACGTCTCCGCTGATCTTGTCCGCGAGTTCCCCAATCATCTTCTCGGTGCTGTAGATGAGGGTGTCCGCCTCGTTCCTGGTCTCGGCCTCCTCCTTGGCCTGTTTGTCGGCCTCCGCGTATTGCTCTGCCTCCGTGACCATTCGTTCCTTCTCGGAGTCGCTGAGCTTCGTCGATGCCGTGATGGTGATGCTCATCTGCTTGCCTGTTCCCAGGTCCTTCGCCGTGACGTCCAGCACACCGTCGGCGTTTATGTCGAAGGTTACCTCGATCTGTGGGACGCCCCGCGGGGCAGGGGGTATCCCCTCTAGGTTGAAGCTACCGAGGCTTATGTTGTCCTTGGCCATGGCTCGTTCGCCCTGGAGCACGTGAATGGTCACCGCGGTCTGCATGTCCGCGGCGGTGCTGAATACCTTGGTCTGTTTAGTCGGTATCGTGGTGTTCCTGTCTATGACCTTCGTCATGACGGCGCCCAGGGTCTCGACCCCGAGGCTCAGGGGCGTCACGTCGAGGAGCACTATGTCGTCTATCTCGCCTGCGAGCACTGCGCCCTGAATGCTGGCGCCTATGGCGACGCACTCCATGGGGTCGATGCCTCTCTCCATCTTCTTGCCCACAAGCTCTTCGACGGTTCTCTGAACGAGGGGCATCTTCGTCATGCCGCCGAAAAGGACGAGTCTATCGATCTTGTCTGAAAACAGCCCCGCGTCCCTTATGGTACGCATTATGGGCTCCTTGACCTTGTTGACTATGGGCATGGCTATCTGCTCGAGCCTCGCCCTGTTCATAGTGATGTGTAGGTTCTGGGGGCCGCCCTCGTTCATGGCGATGTAGGGGAGGTCGATGTCGGTGGTCAGCAGGTTGCTGAGCTCTATCTTGGCCTTCTCCGCCGCCTCCTTGAGCCTCGCCATGGCCTTGAGGTCGCCGGTTAGGTCGATACCGGTGTCCTTACTGAAGTCGGCGACGAGGTAGTCCATGATGGCCTTGTCAACGTCGGCTCCGCCTGTCTGCGTGTCGCCGCTGGTGGCGAGGACCTCGAAGACTCCTCCGCCGAAGTCCATGATTGTGGTGTCGTTGGTGCCGCCGCCGAAGCTGAACACCAGTATCTTTAGCTCCTGGTCGTTCTTGTTCAGGCCGTAGGCGAGGGCGGCAGCGGTGGGCTCGTTCACGATCCTCGTCACGCTGAGCCCAGCGATCTCGCCGGCGTCGATGGTGGCCTGCCTCTGGTTGTCGTTGAAGTGGGCGGGCACGGTGATGACGGCCTTGGTCATCTTCTCGCCGAGGTAGGTCTCGGTGTCGCGCAGTATCTTCTGGAGTATGAAGGAGCTGATCTGCTGGGGCGTGTAGTCCTTCCCTTGAAGGGTGATCTTCCTGTCGGTGCCCATCTGGCGCTTCGCCTCCCTGATGGTGCCCTCCGGGTTGGTTACCGCCTGTCTTCTCGCCGGCTCACCCACGAGCAGCTGCCCTTCCTTGGTGAACGCCACGACGCTCGGGAACATCTTCCCGGCCACCGTCGGGCCTTCGGCGGAAGGTATGACCATGGGTTTCCCCCCCATCATGACAGCCGCCGCGCTGTTTGTAGTCCCTAGGTCGATGCCTAGTATCTTCTCTCTCTTCGTCTCGTTACTCATCTTGATTTTCCTCTTCACTCTGTTTGGGGCTGCGAGCCACCTTCACCATGCTAGCTCTGAGGACCCGGTCTTTATACATGTAGCCCCTTCGCACCTCCTCCAGCACGACTCCGTCGGGCTCCTCGCTGGTCTCTACCTCCATGACGGCGTCGTGCTTGAAGGGGTCAAACGGGTGTCCCTCGGCCTCTATGACGCGGACTCCCTCGGACTCCATGACCTTCTGCATCTTCTTCAACACCATCCCCATGCCTTGGACGAGGTTCTCCTTCTCCGCGTCCCTCGTGGCGAGTATCTCAACCTCGTCCAGCAGAGGCAGCAGCTGCTGGAGCAGGCCACCGTTGGCCCTGTCCATGAAATCCTGCATCAGTTTCTGCCTCTGTTTCTGGATGTTCTCCAGGTCCGCCTTGGCGTACTTGAGCTGGCTCAGGTGCTTCTCGGCTTTACTCTCCGCCTCTTTTAGCTTGTTCTCGAGTTCCTCGACCCGCTCCAGTAGTTCCTTCTTGGTTGGTGTCTTCTTCGGTGACATGGCTGCGCTCCTCAGGCTTTTCGTTGATAGAGTGAGCCTGCTCTTTATTTTCTTTACGGTATGTCATAAATATGACTTTTTATAAGGTTTTATGTACAGAAGACGGTTGAAGCCGGTGCCGTGAACGCCTGAGCAGACATCTTCACCAGCTAACCCGACAGAAGCGATGCGGCTCTCTCAATCAGGTATAGGAGATACACGAAGAGGACCCCTAACCCGACCTTGATGTATAGAGGCATAAATGACAGGAACCCTCTGACTGAACGCTGGCCGCTCACAAGAATCTGAACCCTTAGGAGCCGATAAAAGGGTTTTTCAGAATCAGATCAGAATCTTCGGTCACACCTTCGCGGCGTCAACCACCCTAAAATCTATGACTTTGGCGAGATCCTTGGGTGATAGCTCTATTCCATAGAGGTGGTTCCCCGAGCCGAAGTTGATCCTCTCCTTCTCGAAGACGCGTTCATCGATGTACAGCGGGACGTCCAACGTGAGGGGGCACACCGCGCCGGGTTTAAACCCCGTAGCCTCCTCCACCTCATCCGGCGCCGCTATGCTCGCCTTCCCTATGAGGCCCCGCAGCTTCTTGAAGTCTATCCTGTCTCCTCCCCTCAAGAACACCGCGTGTATGCGGCCCTCTCTGTCTTTGAGGATTATAGTCTTACATATCTCGTCGGGATCTATCGCGTGCCTGGCGTACCTCACGACATCCTCCACCGTTACGGCTCTCTCAGTCAGCTCGACGACACTATATTCGACGCCTTTCTCTTTCAGGCGCTTCGCCGACGCGAGTTGCATGCCTATACATTTTCTATTGCCGTTGAAGAAATGTTCGACGCGAACCGCGTTTTTTTATAGTGGATGTCTTCCTTCATAGTCAATTAACTGGTAGATTCAAATGAGTGAAGGCTTGAACATCGTCGTACCTATTAAGCAGGTTCCGGAGACGACGGAGGTGCAGTTCGACGAGGAGACGGGGAGGCTCATACGCGAGGGTGTCGCAGCCATAATCAACCCATTCGACGAGTTCGCCATCGAGGAGGCGCTACGCATCAAAGAGAAGCATGGGGGCGTGGTGAAGGTCATCACCATGGGTCCGCCTTGGGCGGCGGACGCCCTCAGGGACGCTATATCCATGGGCGCAGATGAGGGGTGGCTGGCCACCGACCGCGCCTTCGCGGGAGCGGATACCTGGGCCACCAGCCTCACGCTGGCAAGGTGCATCGAGAGGATGGGAGGCTACGACCTCGTAATATGTGGCCTGAAGACCACCGACGGCGACACCGGGCAGACGGGCCCAGAGATGGCGGAGCACATGGACATACCTCACGTCTGCTACGTCAGCGAGATCACGGAGATCGGCGACGGCAGGGTGGTGCTGAAGAGGAACATGGATGAGGGCGTCGAGACCCTCGAGGCCCCATTGCCCCTCCTCATCACCGTGGGCAAGGACATCAACCAGCCGAGGCTAGCCACCCTAAGGGGCCGCCTCAAGGCCAAGAAGGCCGAGATCAAGGAGATCACCAACAACGACCTCAAGATGGATCCCAATGAGATTGGGCTGGACGGCAGCTTTACCAGGGTCGTGAAGTTGTTTGAGCCCGAGGTCCCCGAGGCGGGGGAGGTCGTCGAGGGGACCCCAGACGAGCTGGCGGAGGCCATTCTAGCGAAGCTGCAGGAGTGTAAGGTGATCTAGATGGGCGAAGTACCTGTGAAGGTCACGGACGCCTGCACTGGATGCGGCGTATGCGTGGACGCCTGCCCCTTCGAAGCCATCGACATGGTGAACGATAAAGCAGTCATCAACGAAGCCTGCCGGGCGTGCGGCCAGTGTATCGACGCCTGCCCCGTCGGAGCCATCGTGATGAGCGAAGCAGAAGCCGTTGACCTCTCGGATTACCGGGGCGTCATGGTGTACGCCGAGCAACGGGGTGGAAGGGTCCACCCGGTTAGCTACGAGCTGCTGGGGAAGGCCCAGGAGCTAGCCGCCCAGTTGTCCGAGCCCGTCTACGCCGTCATCGTCGGCAGCGGTGTGGGCGCCGGCGCCGAGGAACTCGTCAGGAGAGGAGCAGACAAGGTGTTCCTGTACGACGACCCGACGCTCGCTGACTTCAGGGACGACCCTTACACCGACCTGTTGGCGCAGTGCTGCAAGGAGGAGAAGCCAAGCATATTCCTCATCGGAGCCACGAGTCTGGGCAGGAGCCTGGGCCCCAGGGTGTCCGCTAAGCTACAAACTGGGCTGACCGCGGACTGCACATACCTCGACATCGACCCCGAGACGAGGCTACTCAGACAGACGCGGCCCGCATACGGCGGAAACATAATGGCCACAATCATCACACCCAACGGCAGGCCCCAGATGGCCACCATCAGGTACAAGATGTTCCCCGAGGCGGTGAAGGTAGACCATCCGAAGGGCTCCGTAGTAGAGAAAACCGTAGACGTGTCTAAGGTTAGAGACAGGGTCAAGGTCCTGGGCTTCGAGGAGGCCAAGGAGCAGGTGAGCATAAGCGAGGCTGATCTAATCGTCTCGGGGGGCCTCGGAATGGGCGACCCCAAGGGATTCGAGTTGATAAGGGAGATGGCTGAGACCCTGGGAGCCGCAGTCGGGGCCTCACGGCCCACGGTTGACGAAGGATGGATCGACTACAGACACCAGGTGGGCTTGAGCGGCAGAACCGTGCGGCCCCAGGTCTACATAGCGTGCGGCATAAGCGGCGCCGTCCAGCACCAGGCTGGCATGAAGACAAGCGACATCATCATCGCCGTGAACAAGGATCCGGAGGCTCCTATCTTCAGGATCTCCAGCCTAGGAGTGGTCGGGGATTTATATGAGGTGGTTCCCCGTCTCATAGAGAAGATTAAGGAGCACAGTGGACGTGCCTGAATACAACGAAGTAACACCTGAACTATGGAAGCAGATAGAGGCCATCATAGGGCCGGAGAACGTATCATCCAGCCCAGAGGATCTGGAGAAGCACGCAGTAGACGAGAGCCCGCTGGAGCCCCACCCGCCGCAGCTGGTCGTGAGGCCAGGCTCGACGGAGGAGGTTTCCAGAGTGCTGAGGCTGGCCAACGAGAAAATGGTCCCGGTTACGCCTCAGGGCTCCCGCACAGGCCTGAGCGGGGCCTCCCACCCGGTCTTCAGGGGCATCGCCCTGAGCTTGGAAAAGATGAACCGCATACTAGAGATCGATGAGGACAACCTCATGGCCACCGTGGAGCCCGGAGCATTGATCAGCGACATCCACGAGGCCACCGAGGCCCTGGGCCTCTACTACCCCCCCGACCCGGGCCAGGAGTCAGGGAGCATCGGCGGCAACATCTCGACGAACGCGGGCGGAATGAGGGCCATAAAGTACGGCGTAACCAGGGA
>DAOVEE010000098.1 GCA_030669135.1 Candidatus Bathyarchaeota archaeon
TGCTGTAGCGTCATCTCGGTGGGTTTGAGCCTCAGTCCCTCCGGCGCCGAGACGTTGAGGCTGTTAACCGCCACGTTGTGGGATCTGAGCTCCAGAGCGAGGCACTGGGTGAGACCCTCGAGGCCGTACTTGCTGGGGCAGTACGCAGACTCGGCGACGAACCCCACCTCGGCTGACCTGCTGCTTATGTTTATGACGCTGCCGCCGCCCCTCTCCTGTATGGAGGGGAGGAACGCCTTCGTGAGGGCGAAGGGGGCCCTGAGGTTCACGGCCATCACCCTGTCCCAGTGCAGCATGGTGGTCTCCTCGAAGGTGAGCCACGGGCTCGTGGCGGCGTTGTTCACCAGGACGTCCAGCCCACCGTACTCGTCGAGGGTACTTTCGACGACTCTGCTTATTCCCTCGTCGGCGGATATGTCCGCTGGCACGGTGAGCACGTCGCCGCCCTCCGCCCTCACCGCCTCCTCAGCCGACGCCAACTCGTCGACGCTGCGGGCTACGATGACCACCTTGGCGCCCTCCCTCGCGTAGGCTATCGCCATGGCTCTTCCGAAGCCCCGCCCCGAGCCGGTCACCAGGACCGCCTTGTCCTTGAGTCTGCCCATGGGGGACTCTTGTCGCGCTGGGCATAAAAGCCATATTCGCATGAGCCGCAGTGAACACAGGTCTACGAGATGAATGACGTTCTTAAGGTTCAGGACCTTGAGGCGGGGCCCGGCGAGAAGGTGCACGGCTACCTCAATATAGCCGAGAAGCCAGCCGGAAGACACAAGATCCCCGTCATGCTTGTCAACGGCGTGGGCAGCGGCCCCACGGCGGTCATCAACGGCGGCGAGCACGGCTCAGAGTACAACGGCCCCGCCGGGGTGCTGGAGCTAATGAAGACCCTAGAGCCGGGTGAAGTCGACGGCAAAGTCATACTGGTGCCCATTGTGAACACCCTGGCCTTCGAGGCCCGGTGGATGCACGGCAACCCCATCGACTACAGGGACCTCACAGGCTACTACGTGGAGGAGATCCCCCGCGGCGGCTCGGGGCCGCCCAAGATCACGTACTACGTCACCACCACGTTCTACCGCGAGGTGCTGAGCCAAGCGGATTACAGGCTGAACCTCCACGGCGGCGACATCGAGGAGGACCTCCTCACGGGCACCATGTACAGGATGACCGGCGACGAGGAGAAGGACAGGCTCAACCTGGAGCTGTGCAGGGCCTTCGGGTGGGAGTGGATAAGGGAGAGCCTGCCCAAGCCCAGCGGCAGCCCCATGAAGTTCCCCGTGACGGTGGGCACCGAGGCAGGCGGAATGGGCCGCTGCCAGAGCGACATCGTCGGCGAGGTGGTCCGAGGCTGCAGGAACGTGTTGATGAAGCTGGGCATGATGAAGGGGGAGCCCATGGTGCCGCCCAAGGCGAAGGTGTTCAATCCGTACCACCTGTACGCGGAGCACGGCGGCTTCTTCATAAGCAACGTCCGGGCGGGCGACATGGTCGAGGAGGGCCAGACGCTCGGCGTCATAAAGGACCTCTTCGGGGAGACCCTGGAGGAGATCGTCGTCCCCACCGACGGCGTCATCCACATGGTGACCAGCCCAGCCACATGGCAGGGGGACGTGGTCTACGAGATAGGCAAGGACATCAGGGAGATTTAGTCCCACACCCCCTTTGTTCAACGCTTTGAAACGGGTGTTCTAATGTATGGGATTATCTAGACGTACCTGTACATTTGATCAGTGAATAGGATGTCGAGACTAGGTAACCATAGGACATTGTATGGGCTCGTAGTGGTTCTTCTGGCCGCCGTGGTGGTGGGCTCCCAGTTACCCGCCGTATCCGATTGGCTCTCAGGGACCACGGCGAAGGAAGACGTACCCGTGCTCGACGAAAGCGGCGCCACGGCTTCTTCGGTCGAGGCGACCGTGGACGCGTGCAACGGCTTCGCCTTCGACCTCTACGGCAGGTACAGCATGGATGAAGGCAACATACTGTTCTCGCCGTACAGCATCTCGACGGCTCTCTCCATGACCTACGAGGGCGCCAGAGGCGAGACCGCGGAGGAGATGGAGGCGGTGTTCGGCTTCCTGGAGGACCCCTCGGAGAGGCTTCCCTCCGTCGCCGGGATATACAACACGTTGAACGAGGAGGGCCGCGAATACGCTCTCCACACCGTGAACGCGCTGTGGATCCAGCAGGGCTATCCCGTGCTGGAGGACTACGTCGACGCCATAATCGGCTACTACGGCGGGGACGTCAACGCCCTGGACTTCGTCGCCGAGCCTGACGAGAGCCGGGTCACCATCAACGAGTGGGTGGAGGAGAGGACAAATGACAGGATCAAGGACCTGTTCCCCAGTGGCTCCATCGACGCCGACGTGAGGCTGGTGCTGACGAACGCCATCTACTTCAAGGGAGACTGGCTCTACGAGTTCGACGAGAAGGCGACCGGTGAGGAGGAGTTCCACGTCACACCGTCCACGTCGGTCACGGTGGACATGATGAGCCTCCGCGACGAGACCTTCAACTACGCGGAGACCGACGAGCTCCAACTCCTGGAGCTCCCCTACACCGGCGAGGACGTCTCGATGCTCATACTGCTGCCCAAGGAGGGCCGCATGGGTGACGTGGAGGCCCAGCTGTCGGCGGAGAGACTCTGTGAATGGGTGGACATAATGGAGGGAACCGCGGTGAACGTCTACCTGCCGAGCTTCACCTTCGAGACCAAGTACTTCATGATGGAGGACCTGGCGGAGATGGGCATGCCCACGGCGTTCACCGACGCCGCGGACTTCAGCGGCATGAACGCTGAGGACCAGCTGTTCATAGACAAAGTCATACACCAGGCGTATATAGAGGTCAACGAGAAGGGCACCGAGGCGGCGGCCGCGACAGGGGTCTCGGTCGCTCTAACAGCCGCGATGCCCGAGGAGACGTTCAGGGCGGACCACCCCTTCATGTTCCTCATACGGGACATGGACACAGGCGTAATACTGTTCATGGGAAGGGTCACAGACCCTAGTTGACCCCTCTTTTCATCTAAGGTGACCCGTTTTCAGCCAAGAAAACCTATTTTTAAAAAAGGGGCTAGAGCTTGAGGAGCCTCGCGGCGTTCTCTCCGAGGATGAGCTCCTTCTCCTCAAGGCTTATGTCGAGGTCCTTGATGCGGGAGACGGCTTTCTCTATGTCCCCTATCTGGTGGGGGTGATCCGTGCCAAGCATCATCTTCTCCGCGCCGCTGAAGGAGAGGGCCGACATGAGCACGTCGTTGTCGTATATTATGGAGTCCATCCAGATCTTTTTCAGGTAGGTGCTGGGCGGCTCCTGGATGTGTATCTTGCACTCGGGGTACGCGTTGAACCCCGTCTCTATTCGGCCTCTCAGGAAAGGGAAGACTCCGCCCACGTGGCTGGCCACCAGCTTGAGCCGGGTATGCCTCTTCAGTGCCCCGCTGAACACCAGCCGCAGGACGGCGAGGGAAGTGTCCACGCCGAAGCCCATGATGGGGACGAGCCGGTAGTCGTCCATCCACTTGGCGTTGATGGGCGAGGTGGGGTGTATGTAGAGGGGCACGTCGAGCTTGACCGCCTTCTCCAGCACAGGCCCGAACTCCTCCGCGTCAAGGGGCTTGCCGTTGACGTTGCTGAGGAGCATGGCGCCCCTGAGCCCCAGCTCGGTGACCGCTCGCTCAAGCTCCTCGACGGCAGCCCCTGGGTCCTGGAGGGGCAGGGTGGCGAGCGCCGTGAACCTGTCGGGGTGGTCTTCGATTATCTCGGCGAACCCGTCGTTTGTGAGCCTGGCGAGCTTGACGCCTCTCTCGGGGGCCTCCCGCTCCACCCCGGGGGTGGTAAGCGTGAGCACCTGCATGTCTATGCCCGTCCTGTCCATGTCCCTGAGCCTATGCTCTATGTCGATGTGGGGCCCAACCACGACGTTGTAGTCGCTGGTGTAGTGGATGAGGAGCCTGCCCTGGGGGTCCGTGGAAACCGAGGCGTACCCCTTCTCCCTCTTCAGCTCATCGATGTATGCGCCGGGGTAGAAGTGGTTATGGAAGTCGATAATCAAACGTTTCACCGAGACCCACAGGTATCCAGGGTATTAAAGCGAAACCGGCAGGTGGAGCTGCCCACTTGGTCTAGTTCCGGAACTCGGGCATCACCTTCTCGGCGAAGAGCCTCAGGGCGCCGAGGTCGCCTTTGGCCAAGGTGGGTATCTGCATGACGAACTCGGAGACCCCGAGGTCCCGGTACATGTTTATCCTGTCGATGCACTCTTCGGGGGTCCCTATGAGGTGGTTCATGTACGCCTTCATGGTGAGCTCGTCTGGCTTATACTCGGCGACCTCCCGTTTGAGTTCGGCCCTGTCCTCTGAGACGTGGACTATGTCCCCCATGGACAACGTTATCCGCCGCGGGTCCCTGCCCACCTTTTCGCAGTGCTTCTCTAGGAGCATACGGTACTCGACGTATATCTCCGGGGTGACGTAGACGGCTGGGGGCCAGTTCCAGACGTCCGCGTGTCTAGCCACCACCCTGAGGGTTAGGTCTCGGCCTCTGCCTCCGATGAGTATCGGCGGATACGGCTTCTGGACGGGCTTCGGGTTGCAGATGGCCTCCTTTATGCTGTAGTACTTGCCGTCGAAGCTGGGACGCTCCTCGGTCCACATCTTCTTAGCTATTTGCACGGACTCCTCGAGCTGCCTTATCCGGATCGACGGCTTGGGGTAGGGGACACCGTACATGGTGTACTCCTTCTCGTTGTAGCCGGCGCCGATCCCGAAGATGAGCCTCCCCCCGGATATGTGGTCTAGGGTTGCGGCCATCTTGGCTAGCAGGGCCGGCGGCTGCCTGAACGAGCTGCAGAGCGTGAATGTGCCCAGCCTGACCTTCTCGGTCTCGGCGGCGAGGGCGCTGAGAAGGGTCCAGCACTCCAGGTAGGGGACATCGAGGTCGTACTCGTCCCTCTCCGGGTAAGGCGTGTTGGGCCTCGGGACCACGTGGTCCGATAAGTATATGGCGTCGTAGCCCAGCCTCTCGCACTCCAGGGCGGCCTCCCTCACCATCCCGTAGTCGGTGTACAGCCCCGGCTTGCCGTGGGGCACGGAAACCCCGAACCTCATCCCCTACACCCCTCGAACAACGAAGTCATCGAGAATAGGTTACGTCGTACCTATGATAATATTATGGTCGAGAAAAAGAAGATAAAAAAATGTGTTTTTACTCTACGGGGGTCCCCGCTGCGACCTGTTTCCTCTATCCAGCGGGTCTACGGGCATCTGGATGTCCTCGCTGAGGCCGGGTGTGGGCATACTTTCCCTTACCCGGTTGAACTCCATGAGGCGTTCTTGGACCCGGGTCCGAAGACCGTCCATCTCCGCGTACAGCTGGGTGGCGTTGCCTCCCTGGCTCTCCACCTGTTGGACCCTGTACGCCATCCTCTTCATGTGGGTGCCGAAGGAGTTGACGCTGGACTGGACCGCCCTGTCTACGCCTTGTCTTGCCTGCTCCGGGACGCGCGCCCTGAGCTGGGTGAGCACCCGTACGTGGTTCATGGCTCGCTCTGCTATCCGCGTCTCGAGGTCGAGGGAGTCCGTGGCGTTGACCAGCGCCAGGGTCTTGTTCATCTGGAGCTCGTACCTGTACCTGAGTCTCTCAAGGGTGGCTGCGTCCGTCCTGTTGCATATGGCCTCGATCTCCGCGAGCCTCTCCTCGGAGAGCCTCAGCCGTTTCTCCGCCACGCCCAGTTGTCCGCGGGTGAGGCGGGACAGCGGGACCTCGATGTTTTCCTCGATGAATAGCTCCACTCCGTAGAGGGGATGCCCTGGCGCGAAGCCTGGGCTGGGTAGCTGGAAGCCCTCTGGCTGCGCTTGAGCCCACGTGAAGGTCATGGACGCCAGCATGAGCGCCGCGAGGACCAGTGCTGAACTCTTGATTCTTGTTCTTTTCATGTTTTCACCTTGGCTCACCAGTATCCACGGCATATATTTAGGAACCCGCTGGAACAAACCGGAAAAGATATTCCAGTATTTGAGCGAGGCCGTATGAAAGACGGTGGGATATGCAACGAGGGCTACTCGAAAAGATTATACTGATACTAAGGGTAGCTATACCTCATGGAGAGAACTTTTACCCTGAGGGACGGTAGACTCGTCCACATCCGCCCCCTGCAGGAGGAGGACAGGAAGGGCCTCCACGGGATGTACCAGTCCATGAGCCCCGACGCCCTCAGATGGAGCATGGCTCCCTACACCGAGGAGACCATAGACCGCTGGATCGGCAACCTGCCTAACCTGATATCGCTTGTATCCGTCCACGACGGCGACATCGTAGGCTACGCCTCCGTCCAGAAGTTCACCCACCCCCGTAGGATGGGGACCGGGGACCTCAACATCTACATCCACCAGGATTACCAGGGCGCGGGCCTGGGCACGGCGCTGATGGTCATGCTCCTCAACGCGGCGAACGAGCACAGCCTACACAGGATCAACTTAGAGGTGGTGGCCGACAACGAGACCGCGGTGCACCTCTTCAGGAAGTTCGGGTTCAACGTCGAGGGACGCAGGGTGGAAGCCTACAAGGCCCAGGACGGGGGGCTCTACGACATACTCTGCATGGGCAAGACCCTTAACAAAGAGCCCGGTGGAGGCTGAAACCCTAGTCCATTAACTGAAGGACTACGGCTTCTACGTGTCTCTCGACCTCCACCATGTCCAGCAGCTCCCTGTCCCAGTCGATGACCTTGCGGTGGTAGCTTACCTCAGAGGCTCTCGCAACCCGTGACGCATTTCTAGGGTCCGAGTTTCATTGAATTGATTAAATACACGCGGGACCATTTGCAGCTTGATGTCGGTTGACGCGTGCCTGAGGCGGCGGACGATTCAGG
>DAOVEE010000016.1 GCA_030669135.1 Candidatus Bathyarchaeota archaeon
TATGAACAGCGCCGCGAACATCAGCGCCATCATTATCTCGTTGATCATTACCCGATACCCCAGTCCAGCTTAAGCATATACGCTACACGTGGATATTCTTTTCCTAGTCCAACCTATCCCGCTTGAAGCTGAGTGTTTCGTATCGTCGGTGGCTGAGCATTTCTCGTGGGGGCTCCCCGGTGCTGGGCTTCTCAGGGGTCTCCTCAAAGACGTGGGAGGGGTCGAGCCTGATACATAAATTCTGTCGGCGTCTTGAGGTAAACAATATACGTCTTCGAGGTGATCAAGTCACATGATTCTGGGTCTCTGCGGGAGCCCCCGTGCCATGACCACCGAGTACGTGCTCAGAGCAGCTCTGGGTATGCTCCAAGGGAAGGGGTTCGAGACCGTGTTCTGGGGCGTACGCGGCAAGAAGATAGGGTTCTGCACCCACTGTGACCACTGCCTTAAGGAGGCGGGATGCATAATCGACGACGACGTCCAGAGGCTCTACTCTCTCCTCCGGGAGGCGGAGGCTCTGGTTTTTGCGACGCCGGTGTATAACGGCGGGGTGAGCGCGCAGATTAAGGCGGTCATGGACCGAACGAGGGCGCTCCTCGCCCAAGACCAGGATACTCTAAAAGGTAAACCCGGGATCGCCATAGCGGTGGGGGGCGACCGCGTCGGGGGCCAAGAGCTGGCCCTGCAGCAGATTCAAACGTTCCTGATCCTGAACGGCGCCATCCCCCTCAGCGGCGGCTTCTTCGGCGCCAACCTCGGCGCCTCCCTCTGGTCCAAGGACAGCATGGAGGGCGTCAAGGAGGACGATGAAGGCATGAGGAGCATGAGGAAGACGGTGAACAGGCTCATAGAGTACATGGAGGAAGGTGCATGAAGATCGCGTGGGGGATAACGGGCTCCGGCGACAAGATCAACGAGACCATAGAAGTGATGAAGGCCCTGAAACGGGCGCACCCGGAGCTGAGGGTCGAGGTCTTCCTCTCCAAGGCGGGGGCAACGGTAGCCAAGTACTATAGGGTCGAGAAGGAGCTGCATACCAGCTTCGACAAGGTGTGGAACGAAGTGGACGCCAACACGCCTTTCCTCGCGGCCAGACTACAGGTCGGGGAGTTCATGTTCCTGTTGATCGCCCCCGCCACCAGCAACACGGTAGCCAAGCTGGCTGTTGGAGTCTCTGACACCCTGCTCACCAACGCCGCGCTCCAAGCCTTGAAGGGCTACGTCCCTGTATTCGTCATGCCGGTAGACTTCAGGGAAGGCGAGACCACCACGACCTTGCCCAGCGGTAAAAAGCTGAGGCTCAGGGTGCGGAAAGAGGACGCAGAGAACGTCGCGAAGCTGGGCTCCATGGAAGGCATCCACACCTTCGAGTTCCCCGACATGATTCCAGCTATCTTCGAGGAGCATGTGAAAAAAGGAAAAAGGGAAAAGTAACTAGAAGTAGTGGTGCATCTTCAGAGTCTTCTTGGAGAAGTCTCTAGGAGGCCTGAAGACCGTGAACAGGTCCAGCCTGTCCTGCTCCTTCAGCCTGTCATAGATCTGCACCCACGCGCACTCGTTCTCGTAGTCCCCGACCTCGCACTTGCCCTTCACCTGTCCGCCGCAGGGTCCGTTCAGAAGCCCCTTGGCGCACCGGGTCAGGGGGCATATTCCGCCGGTCTCGTCCAGGATGCAGTCGCCGCAGGCCTTGCACATGTCGTGGAACTTGCCGAGGCGCTCTGTCTCGCCTATGAAAAGCGTGTTCAGCGCCGGCAACACTATCTTCTTGCTGTATTCGCCGACTGTCTGAACCCCCGCCCCGCACGCCATGACCAGTATGGCGTCGGAGTCTGCGATCTGCTCTTTATACGCCTTCAGGTCACGCCTGTCGAGCCTCAGGTCGCACGGGTCCTCCACCATGGCCCAGCCGACGACCCTGTCGCCGAGCTTCTCGGTCATCTCCTTGACTTCGTCCTCGCCGCCCGTCTGGCAGCTGGTGGAGCAGGTTCCGCAGCCCACTATGAACAGCTTATCGTAGGGTGCGATCATCTCCTGGACTTCTTCCATCGGTTTCTGTTCTGTGATTATCATTTCACGTCTCCTCCTAGAGCGCCTCCAGCAATGGCTCGAATATTCTCTCGTACATGACTGCCATCACGTGTATCCCCGCCGCGCTCGTCGTCTTGTGGATCTCCTTGATGAAGGGCCTGAAGAACTCCAGGTTCACCTCGTCGTATAGCTGCTTGCGCTTCTCCTTGTCTGGCTCCTTCTTGGCCTTCTTCATGCTGGTCAGCAGCTCCGTGGGCACGGAGACGCCTGGTATGAACCTGTCGAAGAAGTCGGCTATCCCGTAGCTCTTCAGCGGGAAGACGCCTATCAGCGTCGGGCACTTGTATTTCTCCGCCTCCTTGAGGAACTCCTTGGTTTTGTCGATGTCGAACATGGTCTGGGTCTGGATGAAGTCGGCGCCTATCTTTGTCTTGCGACCTACCTTCAACACCTCCGGCATCAGCGGGTCCGCGTTCGGGTTAGCGGCTATCCCCACGTTTATATCGACGTTGCCGTGGATCTCGTTCCCGGCGACGTCCACGCCTTCGTCGATCATCTTATGCAGCATGTAGACGAACTGCGCGGAGTCTAAGTCGTACACCGAAACTGCGCCCTTGTTGTCGCCGAGGACCGTGTGGTCCCCAGAGATCGCTAGGATGTTCTTGATACCCAGGTACGAAGCCGCCAGTATGTCGGACGTCAACGCGAGCCTGTTCCTGTCTCTTACCGTCATCTGGTAAACCGTCTCTAGCCCCACCTCCTTCTGGACCAACCACGAGGGTACGAGGGAGTTCATGTACGCGTAGGCTAGGGGGTTATCGGTCACGTTGGCAGCGACCACGTAGGGCTTCATAGCCCTGGCGCTGACGAGTATCTCCTCTAGGCACGTTACTTTCTCGGGCTCCAGCTCGCCGGTGAGAACGAACTTGCCGGCTCTGATGTCCTTAACCAGTTGGCTGTACGCTGGTCTTTTATCGGCCATTTTAACCATCTCCTAATCTACTACATACTCATTTTAAGAACTTTGTATCACCTAATGTTAAAAATACCTGAAGGTTGGTAATTTCAGTAAATATATTATAATATCATTACGACACATACTCTGCCTATATGAACCCAATGGTGAAGGAAATTGTCAAAGAAGGACCTAAGACTCAAGATAGATGAGCTATCCTCGAGCATCGGAGTATTCAAAGGGCTGGACATCCAGATAGGGAGAATCGTAGATGATGAGTGGGATGAGCCCATGGGGCCGACGCCGTTCCCGTCAATCGGCACGTTAAGGGATTGGGACCGGAAGCTTCTGGAACGTTACAAGCCGTTCTACATGCCGTTATGCGACCTCTGCTGCCTCTGCACGTTCGGTAAATGTGATCTCACCGGCGACAAGAAGGGCGCCTGCGGTCTCACGATGGCTGCCCAGCAGTCACGCATAGTACTGTTAGCGTGCTGCATCGGCGCGTCGACGCACTGCGCCCACGCCAGGCATATGATGAACCACCTTATCAAAGTGTATGGTAGAGACCACACACTCGACATAGCCATAAACACAAACGTACAGGCTCCGAACACGAGGCTCGTGTGCGGCATCAGGCCAAAAACGCTGAGAGACTTGGAGGATGCCCTCGACTACGTCGAGACCCAGCTTGTCCAGCTCGTTGCCACGGCGCACACGGGGCAGGAAGGCGACAACATCGACTTCGAGTCCAAGGCCTTCCACGCGGGGATGCTGGACCATGTCGCCATGGAGGTCGCGGACGCATGCCAGATATCCACCCTCGACTTCCCTAAAGGCGTGGCGGACGCCCCCATGACCGAGATAGGCTTCGGCTCCATCGACACGTCCAAAGTAGTAATAATGTGCATAGGGCACAACGTGCTCCCGAGTGTGGACATAATCGACTACCTCATGGAGAACAAGCTCTTCGAAGAGGTGGAGGTGGGGGGCCTCTGCTGCACGGCCCACGATAACAGCCGATACGATAAACGCGCGAAGGTGTTGGGGCCCATCTCCTGGCAGCTCCGGTACATCCGCACAGGGATACCTGACGTCGTAGTCGTAGACGAGCAGTGCCTCCGCACCGACATCGTCGACGAGGCGCAGAAGATCGGGGCACCTGTTATAGCGACGAGCGAGAAGAGCATGCTCGGGCTCCCCAACCGGACTCATGATCCCCCAGACGAGATCGTTGATGACTTGGTTGAGGGTAGAACCCCCGGTGTGCTAATACTTGAGCCCGATAAGGTGGGCGAGGTAGCCGTGAAGACTGCGTTTAAGATGAAGCCAAAGAGGGCGGGGTTCAAGCCTCTGTCAATGGAGAAGCTCATCGAACTCGCGGGGACTTGCCGCAGCTGCATAAAGTGCGTGAGGGCCTGCCCCAACAACCTCCCCATAATGGACGCAGTGAAGGCCGCGGCTGAAGGGAGCGTAGACGCCCTCGCGGAGATCCAGCCAATGTGTGTCGGCTGTGCAAGATGTGAGAGTGCCTGCCCCCAGAATTTACCGTTGGTCAGCTTCCTGACGAAGGCGGCAGACGAGAAAGGCATGACGGACTCGTTCGCGATACGGGTGGGCCGCGGAGCGGTCACTGATGTGGAGATCAGGGAAGTCGGCAGAGGCATCGTTTTCGGAGAGATTCCAGGAATCGTGGCTCTGGTCGGGTGCGCCAACTACCCCCGGGGAGGTCTTGAAGTGGCAGACATTGCAGAGGAGTTCCTGAAGCGGAGGTTCATCGTGGTCGCAACTGGGTGCGCCGCCATGGACCTCGCGTTGAGGAAAGACGAAGACGGTCTGAACCTCTACGAGAAGTACCCCGGGAACTTCGACGCAGGTGGACTGCTCAACATAGGCAGCTGCGTGTCAAACGCTCACATAACGGGGGCCGCCATCAAGATAGCCAACATCTTCGCTAAACGCCCTCTGAGGGGCAACTACGAGGAGATAGCCGACTACGTCTACAACAGGGTGGGCGCCGTCGGCATAGCCTGGGGCGCCATGTCCCAGAAGGCCGCGAGCATCGCGTCGGGCTGCTGGAGACTCGGAATCCCGGTGATCGTCGGGCCCCACGGCGCCAAGTATAGGCGCAACCTGCTCGGCAGGGCCGACAAGGAGGAGGACTGGATGACGCTGGACGGTAGGACGGGTGAGGAGAAGTACGTGGGCCCAGTGCCCGAGCACCTCTTCTACTCAGCCGAGACCCTTGAGGAGGCTATGGTCATGACGGCTAAGCTCAGCATGAGGCCTAACGACACCACCAAGGGCCGCGCAGTCAAGCTAAGCCACTATATCGACCTTCACAAAACCTACTACGGCGCCATGCCCGATGACCTTCATCTATACGTCCGCGTGGAGGCCGACGTTCCGTTCACGATGAAGAAGGAGGTACTCGGCATCATCAAGGATAAGGGTTGGGAGGAAGGCAAGATAGGTATGCTGGATCCGACTCTGCTCGACAGGATGGTAAGGAGGAAGTCGTGATGTCAGCCAAGATGCGTACAGGACAGACCGCCGAGATTCCGGGGCCGAAGAAGGCCCACGTGATACCTCAGCCCAAGGTAGCTGCCTCGCTGATAAAGAAGGCCAAGAGGCCTCTCTTGGTAGTGGGGAGCAACGCGCCGAAGTTGAAGACAAACGACGGCGACTTGGTTGACTCGGCCATTAGGTTCCTTAAAACCGGAGTCGCCGTAGTCGCCACGGGCCACCTTGTGAAGACTTTCAGGGACAGGGGGACCGAGGTGTACAGCATGCCCTTCATGAACCTAGGCGACAGGCTCACAGACCCCGACTGGGCCGGGTTCGACGGGGAGGGGCCATACGATATAGTTGTATTCGTGGGGTCCTTGTACTACATGGAGTGGCTGGTCCAGTCTGGGTTGAAGAGCTTCGCCCAAGACCTCAGGACCCTTTCACTGAGTAACACGTACCAGCCCAACGCCAGCTGGTCCATGGGCTCGATGCCCGTGAAGAACTGGCTGACCGCGCTGGATGAGATACTCAAAGAATTGGAGGAGGAAAAATAGATGAGTCTATTCGAGGACATTCCCGTGGATGTAGGGATCATCTACGAAGGAGAAAGGATACGCGGCCGCGACATGCAGATCGAGCTGGGCGGCCCAAGGGAGGATTACAAGTTCGAGCTAGTCCAGTCGAAGCCGATGGACGAGATCGAGGACGGTAAGATGACCGTCGTCGGCCCCGATCTCCCTGAGCTACCGGAGGGCACCAACACGCCGTTCGGCATGGTCATAGTGGTCGGCGGAGCCGAGCTTGAGAAGGACCTGGAGGGCGTGATAGAGCGCCGCCTCCACGAGTACGTTAACTTCATCGAGGGATTCATGCACCTGAACCAGCGGTACGACATACAGATGAGGCTCAGCAAGAAGAGCTACCAGAAGGGCTTCAACAGCTTCAAGGTGTTCGGCGAGGTGCTGATGCGACTCTATAAGAGCGAGCTGCCGTTCATCGAGAAGATGCAGGTCACGTTCTACACCGATCCGGAGAAGGTCGAGGAGCTGTACCCCGGGGCGATGGAGATATACGAGGCCAGAGACGCCCGCGCCAGGGGCATGAGCGACGACGAGGTCGACGTGTTCTATGGGTGCAGCCTCTGCCAGAGCTTCGCGCCCACCCACCTCTGCGTCATCACGCCCCAGAGGTACGCGAACTGCGGCGCCATCAGCTGGTTCGACGGAAGGGCCACCGACAAAGTGGACCCCAAGGGACCCGTCTTCAAGATACCGAAGGGCGCCCTCATCGACGACGTCACGGGAGAGTACGAGGGAGTAAACCAAGTCATCAGGGAGAAGAGCCTCGGCGAGATCGAGCGCGTCCAACTCTACACCGCGTTCGGTTACCCGCACACCAGCTGCGGCTGCTTCGAGGGATGCCTCTTTTACATCCCCGAGGTCGACGGCTACGGAGTCGTGCACAGGAACTACAAGGGCGAGACGGTGAACGGGCTCAACTTCGTCACCATCAGCGACCTCACCGCCGGCGGCAAGCAGATAGACGGGTTCCACGGGCTAAGCATAGAGTACATGAGGAGCCCCAAGTTCATGCAGGCCGACGGTGGATGGAACCGCGTCGTCTGGATACCTGAGGAGATCAGAGACAGGATCAAGGAGTACATGCCCGAGGATATGATATCCAAGATAGCGACGGAGAAAGACGTCGAAACCCTCGACCAGCTCAAGGAATGGCTCAAGGATAGGGGCCACCCAATAGTGGATACATGGAAGGAGGAGCCAGCGGTGGAGGCTGCGCCTGCGATGCCCCAGCAGCAGATGATGTACCCGCAGCAGGCCATGCCGACCACGTTTACCATGCCCACCATGGAGCTGCCGGCTGGCGCCGTCCCTGGGCTGCCGAGCGGCATGAACATCCGGATAATCCTCAAGAACGCAAAGATCAAGGCCGAGAGGTTAATCATCAAGGTTGACAAGGAGTGATCCACCCATGGTCAAGCCCAAAGACATAGAGCTGCTGCTCAACAAGAGCCTACTGGAGAACCTGGCCAAGTTTCAGGAGCTCGAGCTCGAGGACGTCGACATCGAACTCGACGAGATAGAGTTCAGCGTGGAGGGAGGAAGTGGAGGCGTCTCGTCACCGCTCCTAGCGCGCCTAGGCTTCGAGTTCGCCCTGATAAGGGACTCCGCTAACAGGATAACGAGCCTGCTCGGAGGACCCGCCTCTCCCATGGGACTGGGGATGCCTCAGATGCAGCCCGCGGTGCCGGGGTTGGCGCCGGCCGCCCCTGTGGTCAAGCCGACGGAGCTCATCCCAGAGACGGCGGGCGTCCCCGTGAGCAAGTACCCTGGGAGCATCGTCGAGGTGAAGCTCGGGGCCACGAAGGCCGAGGGAGGCACGCGTTCCACGTCGTACGTCATCGGCGGAGAGAAGGTGTCCCCGTTCTTCAACTTCCAGGCGGCTACACCGAACAAGCCTGTTATAGCGTTGGACGTTTTCGACTGGCCCAAGGTGCCTCTCAGCAAGGCCGTGAAGATGCACTTCAGGGAGTACCTGGAGGACACCGGCGAGTGGGCCCGGGTCTGCGTCGAGAAGTACGGCGCCGAGATGATTAACGTGCATCTCCTCACGATAGATCCTCTGATAGAGGACGCGACTCCCAAGGCGGCGTTGAAGAAGGTAGAGGCGGTGCTGGAGGCGGTGGACGTGCCCATCAGCATAGGCGGCTGTGGAGACCCGCATAAGGACTATGCGGTCTTCAAGGCCATCTGTGAGAACATCGAGGGGGAGCGGCTGCTCATCAACTCGGTGACCCTGGACATGGACATAGAGGGCACAGCCAAGCTCGTCAATGATTCCGACAACTGTGTCATCGCGTTCACCAGCATGGACGTCAACAAGGCCAGGGAGCTCAACAGGAAGCTCTACGACTTCGTCCCCAAGGAGCAGATACTCATGGACACCACCACCGCCGCCCTCGGCTACGGCCTGGACTACGCCTTCACCGTCATGGAGCGATGCCGCCTCGCTGGACTAAAGGGAGACCCTGAGCTCAACCACCCATTGAGCTCAGGCACCACCAACGCGTGGGCCGCCCGAGAGGCTTGGATGAAGATGGGGCCAGAGTTCGCGCCGCGGGAGCTCAGGGGCCCCATATGGGAAACCATCACCGGTGTGACGCTGCTCCTCGCCGGCGTAGACTACTTCATGATGATGCACCCAGCCGCTGTGGACGCCCTGAAGACAACGATCAATCATTTGATGAAGAACGATAAACCCGCCGAGCCCACGGAGTGGGTCTCGGTGAGGCTGTAGGAGGGATTGGATGCCAGCGAAAGAACTGAGTCCAATAGATATCTACCAGAGACTGCCTAGGACCAACTGCGGGGAATGCGGCGAGGCCAACTGCATGGCCTTCGCGGCTAAGCTCGTGAACAGAGAGGCGCTGCTGGACGACTGTACGCCCCTCTTGGAGCCCAAGAACAAGGAAGCATACGACAATCTCTGGGCCCTGCTCAAGCCGGCGGTGAAGGCGGTGGAGGTGGGAGTAGGGGAAAACGCCCTGACCCTCGGCGGCGAGTACGTGTTCTTCAGGCACGAGTTCACGTACTTCCACCAGCCGGCGATAGCCGTCGACGTGAGCGACGAGATGAGCGACGAGGAGTTCGAGCTCCGAGTCAACGTGGTCAACGACTTCAGCTACGAGTACATAGGGATGCGGCTCACCCTGGACATGCTGGCGGTCAGGAGCACCAGCGGCGACCCCGACACCTTCGCAGCGGCCGTGGGGAAGGCTAACGAGCTGACCCAGAAACCCATGATACTGTGCACCCACAGCCCGGAGTTGATGCAGAAGGGCCTGGAGGTCGTCGCAGATAAGCGTCCATTGATCTACGCGGCTACCAAAGAAAACTGGAAGGAGATGGCTGAGCTGGCTCTCCAGTACGGCTGCCCATTGGTCGCGTCGTCCCCCCAAGACCTGGACACGTTGAAGAGCATAACGCACACGCTTGAGGCGTACGGAGTGAAGGACATCGTATTGGACCCCGGCACCAAAACCAACGACTACATAGCGGCCAACCTCAACAACTTCGTAAAACTAAGGTGGCAGTCCATCAACGAGGAGGAGGAGCACATGGGCTACCCGATACTGGGCCTGCCTCTCGTGGCGTGGACGATTGAGGAGGAGGACACGATAATCAACGAGTGGAACGAGGCCGTTCTCGCGGCTTTGTGCATCGACCGGTTCGCCGACGCCATGATAATTCACGGGATCAGCGGCTGGGCGCTGCTCCCGCAGGTCATCCTCAGAAACAACATCTACACCGACCCGCGGAAACCGGTGTCGGTGGAGCCGGAGCTAGGTGTCTACGGTGAACCCGACGACCTGTCGCCGGTGTTGATGACGACCAACTTCGCCCTGACCTTCTACACGGTGGCCTCCGACATCGAGTCGGCTAAACTGAACTGCTACCTGCTAGTCGTGGACAGCGAGGGCATGTCGGTGGAGAGCGCCGTCGCAGGCCGCAAGATGACGGCCGACACGATCGCCGAGGCACTAGCGGACTTCAAGGTGGGCGACAAGGTGAAGCACCGCCACCTGGTGATACCGGGGAGGTCCGCCAGGCTCAGCGGCGAGATACAGGAGCTGTCAGGCTGGACCGTATCCGTGGGCCCCATGGACTCGTCGGGTATAGCCAAGTACCTGGACGAGAAGTGGACACCCTTCCCAGAGGACTAGGCCCACTTAACGTAGCCGCCGGTGGAGCCTGCTCCACCCAGCACCACCCGGTGCCCCTCTTCTTTTCCCATGTATCGCTCCAGAATGCCTCTGAACTCCACCTTTTTGCCTTCCTCGAACAAGCCGCCGTAGATGCCCTCGTAGGACACTATCTCGGATACCCTGGTCCCGCTTTTCTCGAGTTTCGGGTCCGTCACCCTGTAGATCGCCGGCAGGTAGATGGATTCGGCGGCGTCCACCACTACGGCTGTGCCCTTTACCTCGCCAAGCTGGCTGTAGGTGAAGTCGCCGTAGCTCTCCGTTATCTCGTCGTCCGTCCGTATAGGATGTATTGAGACGTACGTGTCCTTGTGGAACCCATAGTTCCACCTCCTGGACGCTATCCTTCCGAGTTTTTCCCTGCTCAGCGGGAACTTCTCGGCGCGCTGGGCGACCCACCTTTCAAGCTCTTCTTCGCTGTGGCCGCGGATGACGCCTTCTTCCCTCGCCCCGAGGACGGCTTCTCTCACTCGCCGTGATTCCTCTCGTCCGTATACGGTGATGTCGATGTCGGAGAACTCCGGATTGTGTGAGCCAGTCAGGATCGAGCCGGTGACACCGATTTTACCTTCAACGCTTGCATGCTCCTGAAGGTACTCGACGAGCACTAGCAGCTTCTCCTCCAAGGGGTCCGATGGTCCCTCCCGGAACAGTGAGCCGACCCTCTCGACCGGGTCGTAGTAGCGTTTCACGTCGCTGAGGGGCACGCAGGAGACGGTGATGTTGCGGACGGGGCAGTCGTAGAGGTAGTCGGGGTGGTTCTCTCTCAGGTAGCCGTACGTGTTCTCGACTTGGGTGACGTGGTAGTACCGAAGGGTCCGGGTGTAGCGGGTGTCCCCCTTGCTCCACTTCCCCTCAGCCGTGGGGACGTACTTCAGGTACGCAGTCACCCTGCCGGGGGGATGCAGGTAGCCCACGACGACGAACATCAGCCCATTGCGGGTCTCGACCATGTCCCGGTCCTTCGGCTTCAGAAGACCACCTCACCTGAGCTTTTCGAAAACATATTCGACGAGCCTCTCGGCTATGTCGACGCTCGTCACCTTCTGGAGACCCTCCCAGCCGGGGGTGCTATTTACTTCAAGGGTGTACAGCGTCCCGTCGTCTTCGGAACGCATCAGGTCCACGCCAGTGTACTCCAGCCCCAGCGTCTCAGCCGCCTTCAGGCTCGCCTCGACCTCTTCGTCGGATGGCTCGTAGGGCTCCGGCGCCGCCCCCGAGGAGATGTTTGTCTTCCACCCTGCGCCGACGCGCTTCATTGAGGCGACGACCTCATCGCCGATGACGAACGCCCTGATGTCTTTGTTGCCGTGTGGGATGTACTCTTGGATGTAGAAGACGCTCTGGGTGGACTCCAGCGCCCTGAAGACCCTGTACGCGATGTCCCCGTCGGTGAGGCGAGTGATGCCCGCGCCCAGGGAGCCGAAGAGTGGCTTCACCACGACGTCGCCCCCCAGCTCCTCGAAGGCCCTCATGGACTCCGTGAAGCTCTCCGTGACGACTGTGCGGGGAGACATTATTCCTGCCTTTTCCAGGAGCGCAGAGGTGTAGTACTTGTTAACCGATTTCTCTATGCTGAGCGCCGGGTTGATGACATAGACGCCGTACTCCTCCAGCATGTGGACGGCGTCCATTCTGTAGAAGACCCTCTCAGCGGTGCCCCCGGGCATGCGGCGCACGATCACGGCGTCGTAGTCCTCGATCATGTAGCCCTTGACGGAGACCTTGGGCTCCGCGCTTATCCGAGAGACGAGCCTGGTAGCCGGGAAGACGTAGGCCTCGGCGCCTCGCCTACGGAGCTCGCCGAGGAGCCTCTGGATGTGCCACTCCTTCCCGTCGTTTCCCAGTATCCCTATCTTCACACGGCTTCACTCAGGGCTCGGCGATGAGTATCTCGGCGTTGCCCCCGACGGCCAGGTCGCCCCTGTACCGCTTGAGGGGCTTGTCCAGGTACCGGAGAGCCTCCTCGACGTTTAACGTCTCCGCCAGCTGCCTGAGGTAGAGCCTCATGAAGGTGGGGCTGTAGGTGGTATCGTACATGTAGGTGGGCAGCAGCTCCTCGACTCCGCCGAAGCAAGCCATGAACCCGCCGTTGCCCTTTGCCTGGGCTCCGAGGCGTTTCCCGGCTCTGCCGAAGACGAGTATCTCGCCTCCGTTCATGTGGACGCCGGTGAACGGGGCCGTGTCGCCCTTTACGACGATCATGCCGCGCCTCATGAAGCTCGCGGCCTCGCTGCCGACGCCTCCGCCGACCACGATGCAGCCGCCGGTCATGCCCTCGCTGCTGCCGCGGTAAGCCGCGCCCAGCAGGTGCCTCGCGTCCCCGTCTATTCGTAGCACTCCGCCCTTCATCTCGGCTCCCGCCCAGTCGGCTGCGCTGCCTTCTACGGTGAGTTCGCCTCCCGCCATCTGGGAGCCCGTGTGCATCCCAGCGTCTCCCTTGACCACGAGTCTTCCCGCGTCCATGGCTGCGCCCATATACTTGACGTGGGGGGCGTCGCCGTCCACCACGATAATCTGCTCGGCCGGGGTCTCCGCCACCTCGCCGGTTACGTCGAAGTGGTCCGCCAACGTGAGCTTGACCTTGCCTTGGTACACGTTGAGCCGCTGAACCTCGTCTAGGGTCCTGCCTGCTATGACGGTCGGGGATATCACCTCGGCCTCGACGGGTATCGCGGTTACTTCCTTGGGGACCAGTATCAGCTTCTTCATCTTAGCTGCCTCCCACGCAGTCCTTGAGGTGAAGCTGGTACTTGCCCAGCTTGCCCCCGAAGTTGACTGCCGTGATCCACTTCACGCCCTCCACCTTTGTGGCCGCCTCTATGCCGACGCCCATCGCCTTCTTGACCGAGGGCTCGTCGAGGCCGTTGAGTATCACCTCTAGGACCGAGTTGACTCCCTCGGGTACTTGGCTGTCCTTCAGGCTGTGCTTGATGGCGGGGCAGAAAGGCGTGTTGGTTGACGCCCTCAGGAACGCGTAGGTGGAGCCCACCTTGCTGCCGCTCCTGCAGAGGCCGCCCGGGAACGGTGTGATGACGTAGGGCACACTGTGGATGGCCTCGATGGCTCTCTCGGACGCCTCGAGGGTCGCCGCCTCGGTCTCCCCCATGACGAGGAAGTTGCCGCCGGCAACCGCCTTCTTGGCGCCCACCTTCTCCTCGACCAAGAACTCGCCCTCCATGACGGGGATACGCCAGAACCGTTGCCGCGCCTCCCATCCGTCGCCCATCCGCATCTTCACCTGGTAGCCGTCCCCGAAGAACCGGACGCTCTTGCCGACGTCGATCATGGCGTCGGCCATCTCCTCAGGCAAGCCGTTGAACACCGCGGTGGTTGGGCAGGTGAGCACGCACTGGCCCAGCCTGTTGAGCAGGGCCGTCGCCAGCTTCTTCGCCGAGAACCCGAACACCATGACGGCGGTGCCGGGTCTCCCGTCCAGTGACTCCTCGGGCGGTATCTCCGCCTCTACACCTGCCTCGCAGTCGCACGCGATGACGCTGGTGGCGAACCCGGTCATCTCCGCGGCGGCCGTGTTGGCCCACTTCCTGCTGGCCGCGGTGATTATCAGCCGTGTACCCCACATGCCGAAGCCCTCGGCGAAGGTGTCCTCTATCTCGACTCCGTTAAGCTTGAAGCTCACTTCCATACACCTCCCTGAGCCTTAACCACTCGTTGCGTGGGCAGGTACGCGTCCTCGACGGGGTAGTTCCTGAAGCTGACCGTGTAATATTTCTTGAAGTCGGCCTCAAGCTCCTTCACCAGCTCCTGCTCCAGCTCGGGCGGCGTCTCCGCCTTAACCCAGTAGGTGGAGCCCAGCGGCGTGGAGGTCACCTCCCCGTCCTTGACCACCACCTCCCCTCCCTTTATCGTGTAGCTTGCCAGCCTGAACGCCCTCTCGATCTCGGCGTACTGGCTGGGCCTCCACTTGGATGGGTCAACATCGTACACGCTGACGTCCGCGTCCGCGCCGACGCCGAGGTGGCCTTTATCCTTGAAGCCCAGGACCTTGGCGGTTGCGGCGCGGGTGACTATGGCTACCTCGTTGAAGGTGTACTCCCTGTAGTTGCCGGCCAAGCTCGTCTTCTTCATCACCGCCTTGTTGCTCTCAAGCATGGTGTCTGTGCGGGCCTTCCTGCTCATGAGCCACGCGAGGACCTTGGGGTAGTAGATGAAGGGGCCGCCGTTGGGGTGGTCCGTGGTCATGTAGACGCGCCACGGGTCCTTGACCATGAGCGCTATCTCTAGGCCGATGCCCCACTGTATGGCGTTGGCGGGGTTGTTCTTCTTGAATGTGTAGGGGACCACGCCTGCGCCGGCCTCCATCTCGACGTCGCTGTTCACCCACTTGTTGCCGGTGAGGCCATGGAGCCTGAACTGCCATGGGCCGTCCCCCGTCATCGTCGTGGTGTCGGTGAATATGACCTGCCCCATGTCCAGGGTGACGTGGGGGTGAGCGTTGACGTACTTGGCGACCTTGCTTGCGCCCGACTTGAGGGTCATCCAGCTGTCGCCGTCTAGGGCGTTGAACTGGCAGTGGACGACGTGTACGGTGTTCTTCCTGCCCTTCGTGGGCTTGACGCCGGCCACCGCGTCCATGGTGTCAACGGTGGTCTCCCAGTTCCCCGGTATCCCCAGGTTGTTGCAGTGGAGGTGGATGGTGTGGGGCAGCCCCAGCTCCTCGTTAGCCTCCGCCAGCATTGTGACCACCTGGCGGGGCGTCACGTCGAAGCCCTCCACGTTGCCGTCCAGGCCGTCGACGTTGCGGCCCCACTTCCAGTTCTCCACGCCGCCCGGGTTAACGATCTTGACGGCGTAGCCCTTGGTCACTTTGAGGAGCCAGGCCATGAACGCCTTGAGCTTCTCCTTGTCGCCCTCCCTGACGTACTTGAGGGTGAAGTAGTTGTTCCCGAAGAGTGTGAACGCCGCCTTGTCTATGATGGGGGTGTCGTTGAGCTCCTCGTGGACGTGCCTAGCGCCGATGGGAGGCATCGCTGCCTCCATCACCGACGTGTACCCCATCTGGGCGTACCTGTAGCCGGTGACGAAGGTGGAGGGGCAGCTGTACCCTACGCCGCCCCTAGTGTGCTTGCTCCTGGGCACGGGGTCCTTCCTATGGTCCTCCGGCCGGAGGAGCCTGCCGAGGTTGATCTTGCTGCCCGCGATGTGGCTGTGTATGTCGACGCCCCCCGGCATCACGGTCTTCCCCTTGGCGTCGATGACCTTGGCGTCCCTCTCCGGTACCTCCTCCACGACCTTGCCGGCGCTGAGGTGGATGTCCATCCTCTCGCCGTCGACGCCGCTTAGAGGGTCGTAGACGTACCCGCCCTTGACTATAATGTCCTTCAATATGCTCGTCCTCCCATCCTCTTGATCATCATTTCAAGCACCTCCGCGTCCGAGTGCACGCCCTCCCTGGGCTCCACCAGCTTACTCAGCCTCAGCGGGACGCCGTCCATCCTGTACGCGGTGCCCTCGGCCTCGACGCCCGCCGTGGCGACGGGTATTACCACCTTGCTCAGCATCGTCGTCGGCGTCACCTTATGGTCCAGGGTCACGACGGGTATCTTGGCGAGGTTCCTGACGACGCCGGCGGGGAACGTCGAGACTGGGTCCGACGCTATCACGAGCGCCGAGTCCGCCTCACCCCTCGCCAGCATGTCTATGGATGTGTATTCTCCGGGGTTGTACCTTGGGTAGCCCCTGCTGAAGTCTACGGCGTAAGGGTACCCCGTCTGCCACGTCGTCACAGTGTTAGCTCCTCCCACGTTGTAGTGGCCCCTCATGGGCGTTAGCAGGAACTTGGTGTGGTTGTTCAGCTCGGCGACGAGCCCGACGGCGGCGTCGATGTTCATGTGCCGCCCCTCGCTCTGGGTGAGCCCCAGCCCGAAGAAGACAATGCCGAACTTGGCCGTCTTCATCCTCTCCGCGAGCTCCGTCACCTTCTCCCTCGGGACCCCCGCGACGCTCTCTGCTAATAATTCATGGCCCCTCACGGCTGCTCTCAGCGCCTGGAGGAGCTCGAAGTCCCTGTTGGGCTCCACCTTCACATACTCGTCCGCCAGCCGCGTGGTCCCCGTCTTCCTTATGTCAACCGCGACGATGTACCTGTCCTTCCTGCCGTTGGGGATGAACCTTCCCTTCGCCATCCCTGAGTACCGTATTATGTGCCGCAGGTGGGCCTGGGACGGGTTGGAGCCCCAGAAGATCACCAGGTCGGCGCGGTTCTTGACCTCCCCCAGGGTGGTCTTGGACTCGCCCACCTGCTGGAGGGCGAGGATCGTCGGGCCGTGGCACACCGAGGAGGTGTTGTCGACGACGCCGCCTGCAAGCTCCGCGAGCTCCACGGCCTTGGCGATGGCCACGCACTCGGTGGAGCTGAGGCCGTACACAAGCGGCCTCATGGAAGTTGAGAGTATGTCCGCCGCGGCATCCACCGCCTTCTCCAGCGGCACCTCGACGCCGTCGACGGTCGGGGCCTCCAGCCTGTTCTTCTCGTGGTTCAGGAACTTGCTGCGGGAGATGCCGCACGCGTTCTTGACGCCCTTCACGTGGCCGTCCTCCACGGTGACCTCCAGGTCGTCGCACAGGCAGCCGCAGAAGGGGCAGACCACGTCGGTGAACACGGTCACTTCCTATCGCCTCCCAGGCTCTTCACAAGCTCCTCGATGGATTTGACCTTGCCCTTGGTCGGCGCCACCGTGGCCTCTATGCCCTTGAATATGGGCGTCCCTGTGCCCTCCGTCTCGTATCCGTAGACCTGGTTCGCCCATGGGCCGTACGGGAAGAACACCATGCCGCCTTCCAGCTCCTTGGAGGGCCTCCAGTTCACCACGACCGAGCCGTGCCGCGTCTCCACTGAGACCGCATCGCCTTCCTTTAGCTTCATCTTCGCCGCGTCTTCTGGGCAGAGCTGGACATGGTTCACGCTCTTGACGTAGTTATCCGATGTCTTTCCCTCCTCGAGGCCGATCCCCTGCTGGGCGGTCCTCCCCGAGACGAGGGTTACCTTAAGCTTGGACACCTTGCAATCCCCTCTGGCTCCTAATTCTCTACGGAGCTCTTGATGATGCCGTCGTTGACCTCGCCGTAGGTGAACGTGGCGCCCGTCTTGGCGCACGTCAGGGTGATGGCGGCCGGCGCGAAAAGGGCTGGGTCTACCTTCGTGAAGTCGAAGTCGACGGCCTTGTATATCTCGTAGCTTGTCTTCCCGTAGTCGCCGCAGTTGCTCGAAGGCGCCTTCACGGCTATCTCCTTCAGCTTCTCCTCGTCCTCGTCCACCACGTAGCTGGTTACGCCG
>DAOVEE010000039.1 GCA_030669135.1 Candidatus Bathyarchaeota archaeon
TGCCCAGCCCGTTGTGAACCGACACGATCATGTTCCCCACGTTCACGTAGAACGTGGCTATGATGTCGTGCTTGGCCGCCCAGTCCGTGTAGTACCCTATTCGGCCTATGTGGTTGCAGTTGTATGCGCCGACGCCGGCGACCATGTGCTCCTTCGCCTTCTCCACGGCGGTCTCGACGACCTTCAACGCGGTCACCTGGCCGAACGTCCACCTGCCGTCGATGAGGGCCGAGGACGGGGACTCCTTGACGATCACAGGCTCCTCGTCCACCTTGATGTGGCCATTCTTGATGAATTCGCTGTACCTGACGTAGTAGTGGACGCCGTGGCTGTCGTGGCCTGTGAGGTTCGCCTCCACGAGGGTCCCGACGAGGAACCGGGCGCGTTCCTCGGAGGCGCCCTGAGCCTTGAATATCTTGACGCCTAGCTCCTTGAGTTCGTCTACGGGTATGACGACCATGGACAATAGATGATGTGGATTAGCTAAAAAAGGGTTGGGAGCTACCCTATCAGCTTGCCCATTCCATCCAGGAAGGACTTTATGTCCTCCTCCTCGATGCCGTAGTGGGTGACCAGCCTCGTGGATGTGCCCCTGCCGCGGCTCTTCCAGCCGATCTTGACGCACGCCGTGTTCCAGTCCTCGGCGGTCCAGCCTATGGGGCTGAAGTCGACGTACACCATGTTGGTCTGCACGTCGTTGAGCACCTTGATGCCCAGCTTCTTCAGGCCCTCCGCCAGTATCTTAGCGTTCCTGTGGTCGTCGGCCAGCCTGTCCACCATCTTGGTGAGGCTGATGATGCCAGGCGCGGCTATTATCCCGGCCTGCCTCATGCCGCCGCCGAGCATCTTCCTGTACTTGCGGGCACTGTTCATGAGGTCTTGGGGGCCCACCACCATCGATCCGATGGGGGCTGAGAGGCCCTTGCTTAGGCATATCTGGATGGTGTCGGAGTACTGGGCAAGCTTCTTCACGTCGACGCCTAGGGCTACCGCCGCGTTGAATATCCGGGCGCCGTCCAGGTGCAGCCCGAGGTCGTTCTCCTTGGCTACGTCCCAGTTGCTCTTCATCTGCTCGGGTGTGAGCGCTATGCCGCCAGCCGAGTTGTGGGTGTTCTCCACGCAGACGAGGCTCGTCCTGGGGTAGTGGATGTTGTCGGCCCTGATGGCCGCCCTGACGTCGTCGGGGCGCATCCAGCCCTTCTCGCCTTTGATGGTGCGGGCCATGAGCTGCCCCATGACTGCGAGGCCGCCCACCTCGTTCACGTAGATGTGGCTCCTCTCCTCGAGTATGATCTCGTCGCCCCTCTGAGTGTGGGCTAGGACGGAGACGGCGTTGCCCTGGGTTCCGCTCGTGACAAAGAGCCCCGCCTCCTTGCCGAAGATCTCGGCTCCGATGGCCTCCAGCTCGTTGACGGTGGGGTCGTCTCTGTAGACGTCGTCCCCCAGCTTCGCCTTGTAGGACGCCTCCCTCATCTCGGGCGTCGGCCACGTGACTGTGTCGCTCCTGAAGTCTAGGTTCTTCTCGACCATATTGAATCTCAGAAATAGGTGCTAAGGTTGCTTATTACGTTTAGTGCGGCTTCGAGGGTATTTTGCGGTTATCATAGTCTTTAACAATGTTAATGGGTCACTTGTTAACTCCATCGCGTGGCGCTGCGGAGAGCCATGTCGATGTGCCTGTTCCCGTCTTCAAGCACAGGTGAACCATGCCCTGAGAGCAGAAACTCCACGTCAAGCCCGTCCAGCTTCCTCAGCGACTCCACCGTCGCCTCGTAGCTGCCGCTCTCGCCGTCGTATCTCCCGTAGTATCCGTCCGGGAACACGGTGTCGCCGCTGAAGAGTATCCTGTGCTCCTGGTTGTAGAGGCTCATGCTGCCCGACGTGTGACCCGGGGTCCAATAGACGTTGAGGGGCCACAGCTCCGTCTCGATCACGTCGCCTTCCCGGACCTTGACCAGGCTGTCGCCGAGGCGTGAGGCGATGTACCTGGTGTCCTCCTCGTGGACGTAGACTTTGGGGCCCGCCCGCTCCAGGATGAGGAAGGCACCCATGGCGTGGTCGTGGTGTGCGTGGGTTAGCACCACCTTATCGACGTTGGAGGGCTCTACGCCCAGCTCGGACAGCTGGGGCCAGACAGGGTTCAGGATGTTGCCGACGCCGGTGTCGATGACAGTCGCCTTCTCCCTGCCAACGACGTATATGTTGCTGCAGAGGCCCTCGCCGACGATGAGGGACACCCCCTCCAGGGCCTCGGCGTACTCTCCGAGTCGATAGATCTTCGGCAAACGGGATCGTGAAAGGGAGTGTGCGACGGGTTATAATTGTTGCTAGTGGGTCTTCCTGAGCCTCACCTTGACCAGGAGGTAGCTGCCATCGTAGTCTGACTCGACGTCGTCCACCAGGCAGTTCGACGGGAGGTCGTAGACCCTCACGAAACCGTTGTCCCTGGTGCTGAGGAGCCTGAGCCTTTCGTCGTCTTCCTCTATGTAGATGCTTCCCTCCAGCCCCCGAGGTATCTCCGTGGTTATCATGTACTCGATGGTCTCGAAGAGGTTTCCCATAGGGATGCCGTCCTGGATGCTGTATATTCCCTCTTCCCAGCCCGTGTAGCCGCCGCGCCTCAGAGTGAGGTAGACGGGCAGCAGCGTCGACAACGTGAACAACATGAAGAAGACCATGCTCATGATGAAGGCGGCCGTCCTCCCCGTGCCGGCGAAGAAGAAGGGGAAGAAGACGAACGAAGCCGTTGACGGCGTCATCGCCCAGGCCACTACCACCAGCCCGAGCATGATCAACCCGAAGCCGGCCACCAATAGGGAGGGCCTGATCCTCTTTTCACGCCTCGCCCTGGGCATCCCGGCGCATTTTATACACCTGTCGGCGTCGACGTTGTAGCATTTCTCGCAGACGAACCTGTTGCATGTGCCGCAGAGGATGTCGGCGCCCCCTCCGCCGCATACGGCGCATTTCCTAGTCATTTACCTTGTTTACCATCCGATGAGGTCGGGCCTTACCTGTTTCGAGATCATGTACAGCATCATTATCGCCGTCACCCCGAGGGCCGCTATTATCCATTTCCGGCCACCCCTCACAATGATGGGGATGGGCCCTATGAAGATTACGCCCCCCGCCTTGACGTCCAGCTCCCCGGGTCCCGCTCTGAGGCTAAGGTAGACCAGGAAGGCTCCCAGGAGGGTGAGCGCGACGCCGACGAAGAGTATACCGCTGGACACTTCCATCTAAAGCACTCCCCTTATTGCCCGGGCTCTTTTTCTTAAACCTTCCTACGCCTTCCACAGGGCCGCCTTGCCCATGTACTCGTGGATGTCCCACTCTTTGACGCGGACCTTCTCCACGTCCACGACGTATATGCTGTGGATTCGGGCGTTCCTTATCTCCTCTAGGGTGACCGGCGGGTTGGTGTAGTACATGTCGCAGAGCTTCTTGATGTGAGCCACCTCCTCCTCGGTCCTGAACCTCGGGGGCTTGGTGAGGCTCCCGGGTATCTGCATTATGTAGTGGGGCGGGCTTGCCAGGACGAACTTGTTGGCGAAGCTGCTGTATCTGGTTATCTTGCTCGACACCCGCGCCGTTAGGTAGTTCATGGGGTCCAGGGCGTGATCGGGGGGCACGAACCCGGTCTCCACCTCCACTATGAGGCTACCGTACCCCTTCTGGGCGTAGAGGTCTGTGCTGATCCCGTTGAGGGTGTACTCTATCTCGACGTCGAAGCCGTCTTGGACGAGGTACTTTGCGGCGACGAGCTCCATGGTGCTGTGGTTGATCTTGACGACGTTCCTGCTGTTCATCTCGACGAGGTCTTCCCGTAGACGGAGCATCTTATCGTATTCCTCGTCGTCGAGCTCATCCTTCATCATGTCTATGATGGTGTCGACGTCGCGGATGAACTCGTTCCCTATTCTCGTCTCCTCCTCAGCACTTCGGCGGATACCGTATGGTAAACAAGAGCCTACCTTACTAATCTACTTTACGACAATCCTAAAATAATTGAATAATCTTTCGCTTTTTGTTTAATTCTCTGCGAAGACTTAAAATCGTTCTTCCGGTGAACAAGTAACACCATGACTACTAAGAACGTTTGGCAGGTATTCAGCGAGGAGACCCCCGGCGTCGCCGACGCATGGATAAACATGAGCAAGGAGATCAACGTCGACGACGTGCTAGACCAGAAGACGATGCTCCTCATCAGGATCGGCATCTACAGCGTCACAAGGGACCCTGTGGCTCTCCGCCACTTCATAGGCGAGGCTTTCAAGGTGGGTATAAGCAAGAAGGAGATTCAGGCTGCAGCCTTGATGGCTTGGGGCACCGGTGTTACTTATAGTGAGTTAGCTATCCCGCTGATTCAGGAAGTTGAGGAAAGTCTCTAAAACCATTTTTTTAAACCAATTTTTTCAACGAACTCGAAGCCATCAACGTGGAAGAGATGGCTTTGGCAACTGCAGTCACTGCACCCAAAACGGGGAATCGCCTCCCCATACGTTGATACTTTTTCCGCTATATCGCATTCTAGGTGTTCATCGGTTTCCTTCGTATGGATTGATTTGATCTTCACTGTTGTCTCTCTGAGGAGATAATCAATATGCCAGTGTGTTACGTGGTGTTCTCCACGGCTTGTCTTGAGGTGGCGTTCAAGCCGGGGAATGAGGCTGTTCAGAGCCGATCCCACGTAGACATAGTAACCTCTGTTGAACTCCATCTCGCCCAGCGCCCCTATCTGGATTGAATTTGTTTGATGGTTCTCTATGCAGAGGCAGTATGTTCCTTTAACCGGCACAGCCCATGAATATCGTAGAGGTGATATGAGTCTTATCAAAACCAGGAGTATTCTCACCCAGATGTACACAATCAAGAAGAGGAGCTAGAGAGAAGGAAAAAAGGGCAGAATAGCATGTCCATGATCTTGTCCTAGGTGATTGTCCCTCTCCACGGTGGGTTATCCCAGTTGGACTCGTCACCCGAGGGCACCACATCGATGTGCCCGTTCAGTATAGGTGATTTTCCCATAGATAATTCACGTTCTGAGTATTGGACGAGTCAGGCAGGTTGGTCCTCCCTCGGTCTTCAGGCTTATCTCTACTCCCTCGTATGCGTGTACTTGGCATCCTGCTTCCTCTAATCTAGCCTGAACCTCAGGAGTGCAGTCCAGCATCACTATGTTTCTCGGACCTAAAGCAAGTATGTTGGTTCCCATCTTGTTGAACTCCGCCTCTGATACATCGATCAACTCGACGCCCCGTTCTTTGAGCAGCTTCCAGAACGGTACAGGGAAGAGAGGAGAGTATATGACAGCTAGATCATGGTCTGCGAAGCTAATGAGACTCATGAGATGCAGACAAGCCTCGGGTCCATAGAAGTATGGAAGCCCCACAGGAATCACCTCCACCCCGATAGATGTTAATGCTTCCTTCATCTGGGTGAGACCTTCCTTGTTTGTTCTGAATCCTTGACCCAGTGCCATGGTCTCTTCATCGAGCCATAGAGTGTCTCCGCCCTCTACAGTAGCATTGCCGTGTATTCGGTAGTGTATCGGTATATCCAGCTCCTTGAGTCTACGCTCCATGGGTTTTTCCTCTCCCCTGCGGAGCTTCTTACCCATCTGGAAGATTATTGCTCCCTCATCCGTGATGATAGCAGGATCATATGTGAATATGGAGTCAGCGTGATGGGGCTGAGGCTCAGGGTGATATAGTACCTCGACTCCCTGTCTTCGCATAATTTCTGTGAACGCATCATGTTCCCTCTGCGCCTCAGACAGATCTAGGGCACCCGTATAGTGCCATCTCTCATAGTCTTCTACGGCGAAGCCCTCGTCTGGGCGCTTAACTAACACCCGTTTCAGTGTGTTGACCATACTCTGACATCCATATTTCTTCATTCAAATCAATCCTAGGGAATAACCTACATGTCTTTTTGATATAACATTTAATGCATGCCAGAAAAACGTCTGAAGAAAAATCATGGAAAACTGAGTGGAAAAACACTAGTTCTTGAGGTACTTGTCGAACCAGTCCAGCATGATCTGGAGCCGCCTCTTCCGTATGCTGGGCCGGGCGTTGCTCCTGAAGACGTGGCTGCCCTCCATGAACATGGCTAGCCGGGTCTCCTTGCCCAGGTGTTTGAGGGCCGTGTAGAACTCTATGCTCTGGTCCACCCAGCACCTGTAGTCGTTCCAGCTGTGGACGAAGAGCACAGGCGTGTTCACGTCCGTCGCGTAGGTGATGGGCGACTTGTCCACGTAGACATCGAGATTGCTCCACGGGCTGCCGCCTATCTGCTCCGGCGCGAAGTGGAACCCGATGTCGCTGGTGCCGAAGAAGGCTGTCCAGTTGCTTATACCGTTCTGGCTTATCGCGGCCTTGAACATGTCCGTGTGGGTGATGACCCAGTTGGTCATGAAGCCGCCGTAGCTGAGGCCGGTTACGCCGAGGCGGTCCTTGTCGATCCAGGGGAACTCCTTGAGGGCGTGCTCTACGCCCTTCTTTAGGTCCTCGTAGTCCCATATGCCCCACTCGCCGCGGATGTCGCAGAACCGCTGGTCGTAGCCGTCGCTGCCCCTGATGTTAATGTAGAGGACCGTGTAGCCTTCGGCGGCGTAGAACTGGTGCTCGAACATCAGGGAGTCCCCGAACTTGCTGCGGGGGCCGCCGTGGATATCAAGTATGGCGGGGTATTTTTTGCCCTTCTTCCATCCGTGGGGCTTCAGCATCCACCCCTCGACGGTGGTCTTGTCTTTCTGGGTGAACTCGAAGCGCTCCGCCTTGCTGAGCTCGACGTTGGCCAGGAGGTGGTCGTTGAACCGTGTGAGGCACGCCACCTTCTCGTCGTATATCCACATCTCCGTGGGCTTGTCGGTCTTTACACGTGTGTAGGCCACCTTCCCCTTTCTGACGCTGAACTCCTCCACGCTGAAGTCCCCGGAGACCACGGGGTCGATGTGGCCTTGCTCCACTTGGACCCTGTAGACGCCGTATCTGCTGCTGTCCGAGACGGGGAAATAGATCATGGGGCCCTCCCAGACCGGGACTGGCATACCCGTGTGGGGGCTGCGTAGGTCGTAGTAGTGGCGGCGGCTGCATCCGCGGTCCAGGCTCTCCGTGAGGTTGGTGACCTCGCTTTTCTTCAGCGAGAGGACGTGCACCCCCCAGTGGGTGGGGTATCCGTGGCTGCCGTCGTGTCCCATAAACGCTATCTGGCTGTCGTCCACCGACCAGCATATGGCCGAGATGGAGTAATCGCCGAGGACTCGCTCGTGTTTCCCGGTGGCGATATCGTATACGTAGAGGTCTGACTCGCTTGGCCTGAGCTGGCTCGCCGACTTGGCGTACGCTACCTTGCCGCCGAGGTTCCCCGGCGCGTAGCACTGGACGCTCTCGTCGCCTTGGGTGAGCTGCGTGACGATGCCGCTGTTGACGTCCACGACGTGGAGATGCTTCGTACGGTAGTAGGTCCACCCCTCGGCGTTATACCAGATGGGTATCCTGTCGATGACCCTGACCTCCGGGTCCTCCTCGCCGACCTCCGAGACGAAGTAGACCTTGGTGCCGTACATGTTCCAGGTGGGCTGGGATATGCCTCCCCTGATCTTCGCTATGAGCCTCGGCTCCCCTCCCCAGACCTGGGTGACCCAGAGCCCTTTACCCTTCTCGTCCTTCTCCATCTCGCGGCGGCTCGTGAAGAGTATCTGCTGGCCGTTGGGGCTCCACCTGGGGTCCGCCGGGTTTCCCCCGCTGTAGTACCTGATGGGGTAGCCGTTGCCGCTGTCTATGATCCATATCGTGGTGGGATACTCGTCGTCCAGCGGCTTCGTGACCACGAACGCAAGCTTTGAGGAGTCTGGGCTCAGCTCGGGGCTACTGATCATGTTGAACTTGGTGAGGTCGTCAAGTTCTAGTCTGCGCGCCAATGTCTTCGCCTTCCAACATGGAAGATTAACTTGAAGAAGTTATTAATGATAGGGATGCATGTTCCATATTCTCGGGTTTGAAAAGGATAAAACCAGTGTAGACGCCATCATTTATAGATAATCAAGTTGCTGAGAGGCACGTCTAGCGTTTTCAGGTTCCAGTAAACTTTCTTTCTTCGCCTAAAACCCGCATAGCCCCAGCTTATATGCTGAGTTAAGGAATATTCTGCTGTTGTGACGCCCATGAAAGTCCTTGTCGTAGGTCATGGAGCCCGTGAGCACGCCATCGCCAAGAAGCTGGCCCAGGAAGACTTGGAGCTTGTCGCCGCCATGTCCCGTCTCAACCCGGGGATAGCCGCCCTCTCCGAGAGTGTCGAGGTATTCGACATAAACGATCCGGCGGAGTACGGGAGGTTCAGGGACGTGGATCTGGCCTTCGTGGGGCCCGAGGCCCCCCTCGCCATGGGGGTATCCGACAGGCTATGGGAGCTAGGGGTACCGGTGGTGGGGGCGAGGAAGGCTCTGGCCAGGCTGGAGTGGAGCAAGACGTACACTCGGCAGGTGGTCCAGGAGCACGGCATCTCCGGGAACCCCGAGTTCGCGATATGCAGAAGCGCCGAAGAAGTGGACGCCTTCCTGAAGGACCACGAGGAGGTGGCTGTGAAGCCCGACGTGTTGACCGGCGGGAAGGGTGTCAGGGTCACGGGAGACCACCTGAACAGCGTGAAGGAGACCAGAGGCTACGCGTTGGAGCGGGTGAAACAGGATGGGCTGGTGGTGATCGAGGAGAAGCTGAAGGGACGGGAGTTCACACTCCAAGCGTTCACCGACGGCAAACGGGTCGAGGTCATGCCTCTGGTCCGGGACTTCAAGAGGGCCTACGACGGGGACAAAGGGCCCAACACCGGGAGCATGGGTAGCTTCAGCTGCCCCGACCATGGGATGCCGGATCTGCCGCTGGAGGCCGTGGAAAAAGGGATCGAGATCATGGAGAGGACGGTGGAAGCCTTGTCCGGGAGCGTGGGCCTCTACCAGGGTGTGCTGTACGGCGGCTTCATGAACACCGAGAGGGGGGTCTACCTGATCGAGTACAACGCCCGATTCGGGGACCCCGAGGCGATAAACGTGCTGGCGCTGCTGGAGACGCCCCTATCGGAGGTCGGCTACGGCATCGTCGAGGGAAGGCTCCCCGAGACCAGGTTCGCCGAGGAGGCGACTGTTTGCGTCTACCTGACCCCGGAGGGGTACCCCGTCAACCCGTTGAGAGACCAGCCCATAGAGGTGGGTGAGACGAGGCACAGCGAGATCTACTACGCGTCGGTCTACGACGACAACGGCGTCGTGAAGACCACGGGGAGCCGCTCCATCGCCCTCCTAGGCAGAGGAGGAACAGTCTCAGAGGCACGAGAGAAGGTCTACTCCGACGTAGGAAACATCAAGGGTAGGCTCCACTACCGCACCGACATCGCCGCACCGACGTATCTAAGCTTTTAAGAACCATATCTAAATCATATGTTTGGGGGAGAGACCTTGGTAGCCCAAGACACTAAGCTGGCGGAGCTAGAGGCCCTGCTGTACGCCGCGGGGCGACCCATGAACCTGACCAACATAGTGGCCATGCTCAAGCTGGAGGACGAGCTGGAGGCTTCCAGGCTGGTGGACAAGCTGAGCGAGACCTACGAGGCCGAGCCCACGGCCCTAGAGATCAAACGGCTCCCCCAGGAGAAGGTGGTTCTTCAGCTCAAGTCGGACTTCACCAAGCCTGCGAGCAAGTACAGCATGAAACCGCTCCTCACGGCGGGGCCGCTGAGGACACTGTCCTACATCGCGTACTATCAGCCGGTGGAGCAGAAGGAGGTGGCGCAGGCCCGGGGCAGCCAGGCGTACAAGCACCTGAAGCAGCTTGAGCGGATGGGCCTCATAAAGAGGGAGAAGCACGGCCGAACCAGGATCGTCCGGACCACCCAGGACTTCGCGGACAACGTAGGGCTCAGCCAGGACAGGACCAGCATGAGGAGGCAGCTGCGCAGCATCTTCAGGAAGCTGGAGCTGGACCAGATGGAGAAGAAGTAGTTGGCCAAGAAGAGCAGCCCCCTAGTCATGCTCATCGCCTTCATGCTCGTTGCTGCGGTCTTCTCGTACCAGCAGGGCTACCTGGACCCGATCCTCAACCCAGGGAATGGGGGTGACGACGAGACCGACGGCGCACCCAAGCCGGCCCCGGAATCAGAGCCCATAAAGATCGCGGCGTTCAACATCCAGATCTTCGGTCAGTCGAAGCGGAGTAAACCCGAGGTGATGAAGGTTCTCGTGGACGTGGCTAGGGAGTTCGACGTCATACTGGTCCAGGAGATACGGGACAGCAGCGGCGAGACCGCCCCAGCGTACCTCGAGCATATCAACGGCGAAGACGCGAGCTACGCCTACATCGAGAGCGAGAGGCTCGGCAGGACCACGAGCAAGGAGTCCTACGCCTACTACTGGAACACTGAGACCGTGGAGTACCTGGAGGGCACGGCGTACGTGTACAACGACACCGGCGACGTCTTCGAGAGGGAGCCCTACGTGGCGTCGTTCAGCTCGGGCGGCTTCGACTTCACCCTCGTGGGCATCCACGTAAAGCCCGACGACGCCGAGAACGAGATCGGCAACCTCACAGCCGTGGTCGCCAGCGTACTCGCGTCCGACCCCAGCGAGGGCGACGTCATCGTCATGGGGGACTTCAACGCGGACGGCAGCTACTTCGACGAGGACGGGCCCAGCCCCCTCATCGGCGAAGGCTACCACTGGATAGTCGAGAACAGTTACGACACGATGACAAAGACGGACTGGACCTACGACCGCATAGTGCTCCTAGACGGCACCCTCGGCGGCGAGTACGTGACGGGCTCCTGCGAAGTCTTCTACTTCGACACGGTCTACGGCCTCGGCCAGGAGCTGACAGAGGACGTCTCAGACCATTACCCGGTGTACGCCGTGTTCAGGACCGACCTCGTGGACGACGACTGACACATACTCCATGTTGCTTACACGCGTCCACACCATCTCGAAAACCCGTTTTTCTATGTCCCCAGAGGTTCACTGTGCACCATAGAGTAACACGAAAATTGGCTGAACACGCTCCGAGGCCCCGAATCATAACGTTTTAAAACAGCAGAAAGGTATGAGGGTGTGAAAGAGATGAGCGAGTCCGTCGGCACAATGCAGATATTTGCTTATATGGTCGCTATAATACCGAGCGTCTACTTTCTGTACCGGATCGTCCGCGAGGTAATATACTATATCAATAGGGACGACTCGGATATCCTCTAAGGATATGTCCGAGGAGCGCACAAAGTTCTGCCCCCACTGCGGGGCCATGATACCCTACGACGAGGCGTCCTGTCCAGCTTGCGGGGAGCCGCAGCCAGTCCTCGAAGCGGCAAGCAGGAAACCTGTTAAGAAGACTTGGATCGCCGTCCTACTATCGTTACTCGTCACTGGCCTCGGACACGTATATCTGGGCAGGTGGAGGAGAGGGCTAACCATCTTCATCATGACGCTGGCCGTCGGCGTCGTCGCCAGCCTCTACTTCACCTACGATCAAGTCATGTTCATAGGCTTGCTCTTCGCGTTGTTCTCGGCCTACGACGCGTACCTCCTGTCCCGTGCCCAAAGCTGACGGCGTAGCTCATAGATTACATCCTTTAAATCCGAGGAAGCACTCAATGAAATTGAAGACAAGATGAGATACGAGATCAAGTACCAGCCCTCCTACAGCTTGCTGGAGGTGGAGCTCGACACGAACGAGAGGATCACAGGCGAGGCGGGCGCCCTGACCTACATGACCCCCAGCATCGACGTCCGCACCAGGAGAAGGGAGCAAAGCATATTCGGCACCCTCAAGACGAGCCTCCTAGGCGGCCAGAGCCTCTTCGTGACGGACTTCACCGCGCGGGGCGGCCCCGGTAAACTAGCCCTCGTCGCGGCGCCCATAGGGGACATCACCAAGCTCGAGGTAAACCCGAGCAAGGGATGGATCATACAGAAGTCTGCTTACCTCGCCTCCACGCAGGACATCGACCTCGACGTCCGGTGGGAGGGATTCAGC